>JAIOII010000603.1 GCA_019912685.1 Kofleriaceae bacterium | reverse complement strand
GCTCGCGCGCTACACGCTCGCGCCCACGCCGATCCAGCACGTCGGCAAGCTGCCGATCGGCTCGCGGCCGGCGTCGCGCAAGGCCGGCTTCACGCTCGCCGACCTGCGCGCGATCCCGTGGGTGTTCTCGTGGAACCAGAGCCGCCACGGCGTGCCCGGCTGGTTCGGGCTCGGCAGCGCGCTCGAGGGGCTCGCGCAGGAGGTCGGCGCCGACACGGTGCCGGCGCTGCTGCTGAAGTCGCGCTTCCTGCGCGCGCTCGTGCACAACGGCGAGCTCGCGATGGTGCGCGCCGACATCGACGTCGCGCGCGAGTACGCGCAGCTCGCCGAGCCCGAGGACCGCGCCGTGTTCGCGATCATCGAGGCCGAGCACGCGCGCACGCGCGACGCGCTCGCGCGGCTCGCCGGCCTCGACCAGACGCTCGCCGATCGCCCACACCTCGCGGCGTCGGTGCGGCGGCGCAACCCGTACATCGACGTGCTCTCGCACGCGCAGATCGAGCTCATCCGCCGGCTGCGCACGGCCGAGGCCGCCGGCGCCGACCCCGGCGAGCGCGAGCGGCTGTCGGCGGCGATCTTCACGACGATCAGCGGCATCGCCGCCGGTCTGCAGACGGCAGGTTAGACTCGCCGCGTGCGGGTCAGCGTCACGCGCCACGAGACCGTCGAGCGAACCTGGGAGTGCGCCCGCTGCGACGCGCACGGCGTCGTCGTCCTGCGCGCGGTCGGCGAGAGCGGGTGGAAGCAGGTGTGGCTCTCGCGCGACGACGCCGAGGCCGAGGCCACCGAGGACGCGCGCTGGGCGGTGCAGCGCGACGCCGAGCGCATGCTCGGCATGATCCGGTGCCCGACCTGCCGCCTGCGCGCGCGCGGCGTCCACGCCTGGGCCGTCCTGCGCAACATCATCCCGGTCGGGATCGGCCTCTTCACCGCCGCGATCGTCGCGCTCGTCGTCGTCGTCACCGCGCACTGGCCGTGGTGGATCGGGTTGCCGATGATGGCCGCCGGCGCCGCGATCGCGCTCCTCCCCGAGCGCCGCCGCTGGCTCGAGGCGCGCGAGACCACCGTGCGCGAGCTCGTCCCCGGCGATCCGCAGAAGGTCGCGCTCGCCCGCGCGAAGAAGACGGAGGCGGCGATGCCGCGCGCGGTCGCAAAGGAACTACCCGCGAAGCGCGTCGAGGCACTCGCGCCCGTCGTCACGCATGCACCGCGCGCCGTCGATCGGCCCTCCGACGACGAAGGTCCGCGCTTCCTGCGCGACAAGCCGTAGCGGAGCGCGTCCTTCGACTCGCCCTCGCTTTCGCTCGGGCTCGCTCAGGACGAACGGATCACCAGCCGACGCCGATGTCGATCGACGCGAACGGCTGCACCTCGTCGCGCGGCAAGATCAGCTTGCGCGCGCCGGCGAAGTAGCCGACGCCGCCGGTGAACGTGCCCACCGCCTCGAGCTTCTTGCCGAGCGGGATCGTCCACTGCGCGCTCACCGCGACCTCGGGGCCGGCGACCGAGACCGGATCGCGGCTGTCGGGATCGCCGAACTCGAAGCCGAGCTTGTCGTCGCCGACGGCCAGCTCGGCGAAGCCGCCGCCCACGCGCACGCCGCCGCGCCCGCGCCGCGTCGTCCGGTCGTAGATCTCCCACAGCGCGCGCACGTGCATCATCTCGGGGCCGTCGCTGTTGTGCCAGAGATCGGCGCCCGTGCCGCAGCTCTCGACCGCGAGGTCGGCCCACACGCGGACCTCGGCGCACACGGTCGGCATGCCGTTGCGGTCACTGGACGACGAGCCGACCCGCAGGTTCACGCGATACGGCGCGTGCTCTTCCTGCGCGACCTCGCCACCGCCATCGACGGGCTCCTCGGCATGCGCGGGAGCCGCGCTCGCCAGCAGGAGGAGGATGGCGGCGTACGACCGGGGCACACCGCCACCATAGCAAATCAGAACGGGATGTCGTCGTCGGGGCCGCCGCCGCCGTAGCCGCCGCCACCACCGCCGCCGGGGCCCGGACCGAAGTCGGGCTCGGGCGGCGGGGGACCTTCATCGCCGCCGCCGCGCCGCGCACCACCGCCGCCACCGCCGTCACGTCCGCTCGACAGGAACTGGACGTCGTTGGCGATGATCTCGGTGATGTAGCGCTTCTGGCCTTCCTTGTCGTCGTACGAGCGGGTCTGGATGCGCCCCTCGATGAAGACCTGGCGACCCTTGGCGAGGTACTTGGCGCAGATCTCGGCGGTCTTGCCCCACACCACGATCCGGTGCCACTCGGTGCGTTCCTGGCGCTGCCCGTTCTTGTCCTTCCAGCTCTCGCTGGTGGCCAGGCGGAGCTCGCAGACGCCGGCGCCGCTCGGCGTGTACCGCATGTCCGGGTCCGCCCCGAGGTGCCCGATGAGGATGACTTTGTTCACTCCGCCGGCCATGGATGCTCCTTACGGAAGCGGGATTAGCACGTATCTATGACAGCTCTCACCTGGTTTCGGCGCGTGCGTGCGGTTCGTGTTAGTAAGCCCTCCGATGTACCAGCAGTTGCGCGTGGCTGTCGTCATCCCCGCCTTCAACGAGGAGGCCGCCGTCGGGAGCGCGATCACCGCGGTCCCCGACTTCGTCGATCGCGTGATCGTCGTGGACGACGCCTCCACCGACGCGACGGCGACGGTCGCCGCCGATGCGGGCCGCGCGCGCACCGGCTTCGAGGTCATCACGCACGCGGCGAACCGCGGCGTCGGCGCCGCGATCGTCACGGGGTACCGGCGCGCGCTCGAGCTCGACTGCGACGTCACGGCGGTGATGGCGGGCGACGGACAGATGGATCCGGCGGATCTGCCGGCGGTGATCGCGCCGATCGCCGGCGGCCGCGCCGACTACGTGAAGGGCAACCGCTTCCTCCATCCCGACGTGTGGCGGGCGATGCCGCCGGCGCGCATCGTCGGCAACCTCGTGCTGTCGGCGGCGACCAAGCTCACGTCGGGCTATCGCCACGTGTTCGACTCGCAGTGTGGGTACACCGCGATCAGCCGCGTCGCGATCGCCGCGCTCGATCTCGATCAGGTGTTCCCGCGCTACGGCTACCCCAACGATCTGCTCTCGCGCCTGCACGTCGTCGGTATGCGCGTCGTCGACGTGCCGGTGCGCCCGGTCTACGGACCGGCGTGGAAGAGCGGCATCAACCTCGGCACCGCGCTCCACCCGATCCCGTGGGTGCTCCTGCGCTCGTGGAGCTCGCGCGTGGCGAGCGAGGCGATGGCGCGATGGCGGTAGTCGGCGTCGTCGCGACGTCGTATCCGCGCTGGGACGGCGACGCGGCGGGCGGCTTCGTCGAGGGCCACGCCGCGTACCTGCGCGCGCGCGGCGACGAGGTCGACGTGGTCGCAGCCGGGCGCGGGCTGCCGGTGCCCGACGGGCTGTTCTTCGCCGGCGGCGCGCCGGAGGCGATCGAAGGCGCGATCGAGCGTGGCGGGCTCGGGGTGCTCGCCGCGGCGGCCGGGTTCTCGACGAGGA
>JAIOII010000602.1 GCA_019912685.1 Kofleriaceae bacterium | reverse complement strand
GAGGGCGACCTCGCCGCCGCGCGCGCCCGCGCCGCCGCCGATCTCGCCGCGCTGTCGCCGCGCACGCGCCGCTTCCTCAACCCGCAACCCTACCCGGTCGGCCTCGATCCCGTGCTGCACGAGCGCAAGCTCGCGCTCGTCGCGGAGGCCCGCGCGGGAGCCAAGGTCCGCTCATGACGCCGCTCGTCTTCTCGACCTCCGCGTACCGGTACCTCGCGTCGCGCATCGCGGCGCACGCCGCGTGGCCCGAGGGCGAGGTCCAGCGCAAGCAGTTCCCCGACGGCGAGCGCTACCAGCGCATCGCGACCGAGGTCGCCGACCGCGACGTGATCATCGTCGGTGGCACGATCGACGACGCCAACACGCTCGAGCTCTACGACCTCGCGACCACGGCCGTGCGCGCCGGCGCCTACCGGCTCACGCTCGTCATCCCGTACTTCGGCTACTCGACGATGGAGCGGCAGGTCCGCTCCGGCGAGTGCGTGACCGCCAAGGCGCGCGCGCGGCTCCTGTCGTCGATCCCGGAGGCGAGCCGCGGCAACCAGGTGTTCCTGCTCGACCTCCACGTCGCCACGATCGCGCACTACTTCGAGGGCGCGATCCGGCCCGTGCACGTGTACGGCAAGCCGATCGTCCTCGAGGCGGCGCGGCGCCTCGGCGGCGACGGGCTCGTGCTCGCCTGCACCGACGCCGGCCGCGCCAAGTGGGTCGAGAGCCTCGCCAACGACCTGGGCGTGCAGGCGGCGTTCGTCTACAAGCGCCGCCTCGACGGCGCCACGACCGAGGTGAGCGGCGTGTCGGCGCAGGTCGCCGGCAAGCACGTCGTCATCTACGACGACATGATCCGCACCGGCGGCTCGCTCATCAACGCGGCGCGCGCGTACAAGGACGCGGGCGCGAGCGCGATCGACGCGATCGCGACCCACGGCGTCCTGCCCGCCGACTCGATCGCCAAGCTCCGGGCGACCGGCCTGTTCGGCACGGTCGTGGTCACCGACAGCCACCCGCGCGCGCACGCGCAGGCCTCCGACTTCCTCGAGGTGGCGAGCGTCGCGCCGCTCCTCGTCGAGCATCTCAGGGACAACCAGTAGGACCCGCCATGAAGCTCATCAAGGTCGCCGCCGCCTGCCTCAACCAGACGCCCTTCGACTGGGAGCGGAACCTCGGCAACATCCGCGAGGCGATCCGCCGCGCGCGCGCCGAGGACGTGAGCGTCCTGTGCCTGCCCGAGCTGTGCATCACCGGCTACGGGTGCGAGGACGCGTTCTTCTCGCCCGGCCTGCAGGAGGAGGCGTTCGCCGCGCTCGAGCGCCTCCTGCCCGACACCCGCGGCATGGTGGTGTCGTTCGGGCTGCCGCTCTACTACGAGAAGGCGCTCTACAACGCCGCGGCGCTCGTCGTCGACGGCGCGATCGCGGGGTTCGTCGCCAAGCGCTTCCTCGCCGGCGACGGCATCCACTACGAGCCGCGCTGGTTCAAGGAGTGGCCGATGGGCGAGCGCGAGCACGTCGAGCGCGGCGACGCGAAGTACCCGCTCGGCGACTGGCTCTTCGACGTCGACAACATCCGCATCGGGTTCGAGATCTGCGAGGACGCCTGGGTCGCCAACCGCCCGGGCGCCGACCTCGCGCTGCGCGGCGTCGATCTCATCCTCAACCCGTCGGCGTCCCACTTCGGCTTCGGCAAGTTTGCCGTGCGCCAGCGCTTCGTCGTCGAGGGCTCGCGCGCGTTCGGCGTCGGCTACCTGTACGCCAACCTGCTCGGCAACGAGGCCGGGCGCGTCATCTACGACGGCGGCGGCATCATCGCCACCGGCGGCGAGCTGGTCGCGCGCGGGCGGCGCTTCGGGTTCGGCGACGTCGAGCTGGCGACGGCGATCATCGACGTCGAGGCCAACCGGCGCGAGCAGGCGCGGCGCGGCAGCCACCGCCCGCGCGCGACCAGCTCGCCGCCGGTGGCGATGAT
>JAIOII010000601.1 GCA_019912685.1 Kofleriaceae bacterium | reverse complement strand
TCTCGATCACGTGCGTCGCCAGCCCGAGGTCGAGCGCCGCGCGCGCCGCCTCGAGGCCGAGCAGGCCGCCGCCGAGCACCGCGCAGCGTCGGGCGCCGCCGGCGTAGGCGATGATCGCCTCGAGGTCGTCGATCGTCCGGTAGACGAAGACGCCCGCCTGGGCGATCCCGTCGATCGGCGGCACGAACGGCGCCGAGCCGGTCGCAAGCACGAGCTCGTCGTACCCGAGCTCCGCGCCGGTCGACGTCCGCACCGTGCGCCCGGTGCGATCGATCGCGTCGACCCGTTCGCCGAGCCGCAGCGAGACGCCGCGCTCCTGGTACCAGGCGGGATCGGCGAGCGAGAGCGCGCCGGCGTCGCGCGACTCGAAGTAGCTCGACAGCTTCACGCGGTCGTACGCCGCGCGCGCTTCTTCCCCGATGACCGTGACGTCGAAGCGGCCGGGGGCGCGCGTGGCGAGCGCCTCGCACAGGCGCACGCTCACCATGCCGTTGCCGACGATCACGAGACGCGATGCAGGCGAGGCCATGGTCTGCTTGTACGCGGCGGCTGTTGCCATCACGTTTCGACCCCGCGAATTGCTCGCCCGGAACTCTCTTCAGGACCGGCGACGCGCGCCCAGGTCGCGGACCAGACCGTGAAGACCGCGACCAGGGCCGTCACGCCGGCGACCGCGAGGACGGCGACGCTGACGAAGCCAGGCCCGTAGCTGCCGCTCTCTGCCTGCGCGACGCCCATCACCGCGGGCAAGAACCCGCCGGCGAGCGCGCCGATCTCGCCGACGAGGCTGCCGGCGACCGCCGTCATCGTGGCGAAGCGCAGGGACACGAGCTGGAACACGGCGCCGTTGCCGGCGCCCATGGCCGCGAACGCGACGATCAGGATCGCCGCCATGGTCGTCGGGCTCGACGGCACCGTGGCCGCCGCCGCGGCCGCGCCGACGACGATGACGAGCAGCCCGACCAGCACGCGCGGACCACCGAGGCGATCGGCGGCGGCGCCGCCCAGCACGCGGAGCAGGCTCGCGGCGATGATCGCGCCGGCGGCGTACTTGCCGACCTCGGCCTTGGGGATGCCGTACTGATCGTGGAACAAGGTCGGCATGAAGCTCGTCAGCCCGATGTACCCGCCGAACGTCACCATGTAGACGAGGTTCAGGATCCACGCGTCGCGATCGACGAGGAGCCTGGCGTAGTCGCGCAGCTGCTTCTGCTCGCGATCCGGCGGCTCCCTGGCGAAGATCTGGAGCATCGCCATCGCGACCAGCATCGGGAGCACCGCCGCGCCGTAGACGGCGCGCCAGCCGAACGCCTCGGCGAGCGGCGGCGCGAAGAGCACCGCGAGCACGGCACCGCTGTTGCCGGCCCCCGCGATGCCCATCGCGAGGCCGCGATGCTCCGGCGGGTACCAGCCGGCGCCGAGCGACAGCGCGACCCCGAAGCTCGCGCCGGCGACGCCGAGAAGGACGCCCATGGCGAGGACGCCGCCGAACGAGTCGACGAACAGCCAGCCGGCGAGGAGGCCGGCGACGATCACGCCCATCTGCAGCTGCGCCGACCGCTTGCGCCCGAGCACCTGCGCGACGATCCCCATGGGCAAGCGCAGGAGCGCGCCGGCGATGACCGGCACCGACATCATCAGGCCCTTCTCGGCCGGCGAGAGCGCGAGCTCCTCGCTGATGAACGGCGCCATCGCCGCGTTCAGCACCCAGACCGCGAAGCAGAAGTCGAAGTAGAGGAGCGCCGTGAGCAGCGTCCCCGGATGCCCGGCCTTCCAGAATTTCATGCGGCCACGCTAGCCGCCGATCTTTTCGCGCCGGTTTCGTCGCCTGGAACTCGTCGCTGCGTCTCGCGTTCAGTTTGTGTTGACGGATCCCACAGCGGAGCCCGGTGGAGTGGTGGCATCATCCTTGCCTTGTCCTGCCCCGTGCGCACCCGGATCGTCGTCTTCTCCCTCGCCGCCGCGGCCCTCGCGGGTTGCGGCGCGGACGACGGCGGCGAGGACGATGTCGCCGGACCGACCTGGTACCGCGACGTCGCGCCGCTGCTCGCCGAGCACTGCATGGGGTGCCACCGCGGAGGCGGGGTCGCGCCGTTCTCGATGGAGACGTACGACGTCGCCGCCGCGGTCGCGCCGATGATGCTCGAGGCGGTCGAGGCTGGCGTCATGCCGCCCTGGGACGCGGCGTCGTCCGACGAGTGCGCGCCGCGCCACGCGTGGAAGGACGATGCGCGCCTGACGGCGGCCGAGACGCAGCTGCTCCGCGACTGGATCGCGGCGGGCACGCCCGCGGGCAAGGCGGCCGACGTCCCCGCGCCGCCCGACCTCGCGCTCGCGGGCGTGACGCACTCGGTGACGCCGTCGGTGCCGTACGTGACGACAGGTGACCGCGACGAGTTCATCTGTTACCTGCTCGACCCCGGCATCTCGCGGCTCTCGTGGATGACCGGCCTCGAGGTCGTGCCCGGCAACGAGAGGGTCGTGCACCACGTCGTCGTGATGGGCTACATGCCGCCCCCGGTGCTGAACGCGGCCGCCGGCGGGACGCCCGTCGGCCAGCCCTTCCCGTGCAACGGCGGCGTCGTCACCATGCCCGACACGTTCCTCATGGGCGTGTGGACGCCGGGCAGCCAGCCGTTCGAGACGCCCGCGGACATCGGCCTGCCCGTGCCGGCCGGCGCGCTCGTCCTCGTGCAGATGCACTATCACCCGGGCGGCGCCACGACGAACGATCCCGACGCGAGCACCGTCAACCTCCGCTTGCAGACGACGCGCCCGATCCACACGTACACGATCGGCGCCGCCGGCAACGCCGCCGCCGCGCCGCAGCTCCAGCCCGGCCCCGACGATCGTGATGTGCCCGAGTTCCGCATCCCCGCGGGCGCGACCGACCACGTCGAGACGATGCGCTTCCCGCTCTCGGGGCTCGCCGACGGACGCTTCCGCCTGTTCGCCGCGTACCCGCACATGCACTACCTCGGCGTCGAGCTGTCGGTGCAGGTCGAGCACCCGCGGCCCGACGGCGGCGTCGACACCGAGTGCCTCGTCAACGTGCCGCGCTGGAACTTCGACTGGCAGCGCACGTACCAGTACGACGCACCGATCGCCGACCTGCCGTCGATCGGCAACGGCGACACGATCGTCGTGCGCTGCTCGTACGACAACACGCTCGCCAACCCCTTCGTGCGGCGCGCGCTCGAGGAGCTGGGGCTGCAGGAGCCGGTCGAGGTGCTGCTCGGCGAGGAGTCGCTCGACGAGATGTGCCTCGGCATGTTCGGCGTGCTGGTCGAGCCCGCGCCCTAGGCGGCGTCTCGTGCGATAACCGCGGCATGAGACATCTCCTGTGGGGGGCCGTCGCGGCCACCACGATCGCGTGCGGTGGCGGCGCCCGGCCGGCGGCCGAGCCGCAACCGCCGCCCGAGCCGGCGCCGAGCCCGTAGGCCAGCCCCTGACCGAACCACAGCGGCACCAACGAGATCGCCACCAGCGCCACCGTGTGGGCGAGGACGGCCAGCGTCCATGCCGACGCCGGGACCACGATCGGCAGCATGGGCACGCCGGCGCGGGCGTAGTCGTCGCCCTTGGCCGCGGCGAGGCTCCAGAAATGCGGCGGCGTCCACAGGAACAGGAC
>JAIOII010000600.1 GCA_019912685.1 Kofleriaceae bacterium | reverse complement strand
CGCTCGCCGGGCCCGGGCGCGCGACCGTGTTGACGACGGGCGAGCGCCTGGCGCCGGTCGACGCGGCGTGGGTCAACGCCGCCGCGTCGATGGCGCACGACTACGACGACGTCGTCTGGATGGGCCACACGTGTCACTCGGCGGTGTTCGCCTCCCTCGCGGTCGCCGAGCACGAGCGCGCCTCCGGCCGCGAGCTCCTGGTCGCGATCGTCGCCGCCAACGAGCTCGGCGGGCGTCTCGGGGCGGCGTGCTTCCTCGGTCCGCTCAACGGACAGATGTGGACGTTCGTGCACCTGATCGGCGCGGCGGCGGCGACCGCGCGGCTGCTCGGTCTCGACGAGGAGCGCACGCTGCACGCGCTGGCGATCGCGCTGGCGCAGCCGCCGTTCGCGCTGCAGCCGGGGTTCCTCCAGCCGACCTCGAAGCTGCTCTCGGCCTCGACCCCGACCGCGATCGGGATGCGCGCGGCGTACCTCGCGCGCGAGGGCGTCACCGGCGCGCCCGCGATCCTCGAGGATCGCCGCGGCTTCTTCCGCCGGTTCTCGTACCGCCCGCTGCTCGGCCTGCTCGGTGACCTCGAGACGTTCCGCGTCACCGAGACCCTGGCGATCAAGACCTACCCGGGGTGCCATTACTTCCAGACCGCGTTCGACGCGCTCCTCGCCATCCTGCGGCGTCGCCCCGGGCTCGCGAGCCGGCAGATCCGCCGCGTGACCATCGAGACCACCAAGCTGGCGTGCGAGGCGACCGGGTTCGCGCGCCAGTACGTCGCCGCCGACGAGCTCACGTCGGTGAACGCGAACTTCGATCTCGCGCTGTCGGCGGCGATCCTGCTCCACGCCGGCCGCCTGGGCGTCGCCGAGCTCGAGCCGGCGTGGCTCGACGCCCACGGCGCCGCGGTGCGCGCCCTGCGTGACCGGATCACCGTGGTCCATGCGCCCACGCTCACCGCCAAGGTCATCGCGACCGCGGCGCAGATCCCCGGCGCGCGGCGCGAGACGCGCACGCTCCGTCTGCCCGAGCTGCGCGCGCTCCGCCGTCACTACCGTGACGACTACGCCTCGGAGCTGGCCTCGCCGCGCGAGGTGTTCGGCCTCGTCACGTCCGCCATCCGCGAGCTGCGCGGGCGTCGTCGGGCCAGCGCCGACGGCGTCCGCATGTGGTTCCCCAGCCGCGTCACCGTCGAGCTCGACGACGGAACCCGAGAGATCGAGCAGGTCGATCTCCCGCGCGGCTCCTTCGCCGGCGGCGACATCGACGCGGCGGCGCTCGGCGACGCCTTCCGCGTGAGCGCCGCGGCGCCCACGTAGGTCACGCGCCCGAGAGTCGCAGCAGCGCGGCGCGTGCGTGCGCGTGGCCGAGCCGCATGAAGCCCGGCCAGCCGCGACGATCAGGTACCTCACGTCGTTGTGGTCGATGCGGCACGTGCGCTCGACGGTCTCGCCGCCGAGGAGCCCGCCGAAGCCGCGGAGGCGCGGCGGACCCCGACCACCGCCGCGGTGGCGCCGCTCCCTCCCGAGGCGACGATGGCGACGCGCTTCCCGGCGAGCTGCCGGGCGCGAAGGCCTGCATCGGCGGGAAGACCGGCCCGTCCATCCGGGGACGAGCGTGAAGGCCCATCGGACCGAGCGCCCGGATCAGCGTGCGCACGAGCGACAGGTCGTCGCGCAGGTCGATCGCGAGCTCGCGCGCACCCGTGATCACGCCGAGGAGCGGACGCAAGTTGTTCGGCTCGAGGAGGTCGGTGGCGCGCATGGTCAGAGGAGACCTCCCCGGCACGCGTGATGCAACGTGTGAACGGGTTGGAGGTCCTCATGTCCACCATCCACAAGTCCATCACGATCTCCGCGCCGGTCGAACGCGTGTTCGCGTACGTGTCCGATCCGACCCATCTCCCCGAGTTCTGGCCGAACATGGTCGAGGTCAAGAACGTCGTGCCGCACCCCGACGGCGGCGCCGGCTTCGACTGGACGTACAGGATGGCCGGCATCAAGGTGACCGGTCACTCCGAGGACGTGGAGTTCGAGCGCAACCGCTGCGTCGTGTCGCGCAGCGAGCGCGGGATCCAGAACGTCTTCCGCTGGTCGTACGCCCCGAAGGACGGCGGCACCGAGGTGACCCTCGACGTCGACTACGCGCCGCCGAGCTCGCTGTTCGGCCGCGTCGTGCGCCCGCTGCTCGATCGGATCAACGAACGTGACGCGGCGACGCTCCTGCGCAACCTCAAGGCGCACTTCGAGGCGTAACATGCGCGCGCATGAACGCGCGCTGGCGGCTCATCGCCCTCACCTCGGTCGCGGCGGCGGGGGCATGTGGGAGCGAGCCCGATCCCCGGATCGAGGTGCTCGGACGGTGCGAGGATCACGATCCGACGCGGCGGCCGTTCTTCGGCGACCTGCACGTGCACACGTCGCTCTCGCTCGACGCCAACCTGAAGGGCACGCAGCTCGGACCCGTGGACGCCTACCGGTTCGCGCGCGGCGAGGCGGTGGCGCTGCCGCCCTACGACGCCGGGGGCGGCTCGGCGCGGACGCTCCAGCTCGGCCGACCGCTCGACTTCGTCGCGCTGACCGATCACGCCGAGTTCCTCGGGCTGATGCAGACGTGCACGACGCCGGGGGCGCCGGGCTACGACCACCCGAACTGCGTCAACTACCGCGAGAGCCCGGCGGCCGCGTTCCTCGGGCTCAACGCGGCGCTGTCGCTCGAGGGCGCGCTCGCGCCGGCGCCGTGCACCGAGACCGGCTGTCCGCAGGCGACGCTCGACGCGTGGGCGCAGGTCCAGGAGACGGCGGAGGCCGCGTACGACCGGACGCCGGCCTGCCGGTTCACGAGCTTCGTCGCGTACGAGTGGTCGGGCTCGCCGGGGACGCGCAACCTGCACAGGAACGTCATCTTCCGCAACCACGTGGTGCCGCGGACGCCGTTCACCTACTTCGACAGCGACGATCCCGAGGAGCTGTGGGACGCGCTCGCGCGCCAGTGCACCGACGCCGACACCGCGTGCGACGTGCTCACGATCCCGCACAACAGCAACCTCTCGAGCGGGCTCATGTTCGAGCAGCAGCGCCGCGACGGCTCGCCGCTCGACGCCGACTACGCGCGCGCGCGCGCCGCGATGGAGCCGCTCGTCGAGGTCTTCCAGCACAAGAGCGACTCCGAGTGCCTGCCCGAGCAGGCCGAGGGCGGCGATCCGCTGTGCAGCTTCGAGAAGTCGCCGTACCACACGCTCTCGGCGGCCACGCTCGGCGGCGAGCGCGTGCCGGCGAACCCGCGCGACTACGTTCGCGACGCGCTCGGGCAAGGGCTCGCGCTCGGCGAGGCGCTCGGCACCAACCCGTTCGCGTACGGCCTGGTCGCGTCGACGGACACGCACCAGTCGATCCCGGGCGCCGTCGACGAGGAGACCTTCGCCGGTCACGGCGGCGCGGGCGCCGCCGCCGCCGACTGGCGACCCGACCGGCTGGCCGACCTCGCGTGGTTCAACCCGGGCGGGCTCGCGGTGCTGTGGGCCGAGGAGAACTCGCGCGAGGCGCTGTTCGCGGCGATGCGGCGGCGCGAGGCGTACGGCACGAGCGGGCCGCGCATCGTGCTCCGCTTCTTCGCGGGCGACTACGCCGATGATCTGTGCGCGCAGCCCGACCTCGCGGCGCGTGGCTACGCGACGGGCGTGCCCATGGGCGCGAACCTGCCGGGGGCGATCGCGGCGCCGGCCTTTGCCGTGTGGGCGCAGCGCGACCCGGGCACGGCGGCGCGTCCGGGCGTTCCGCTCCAGCGGGTGCAGATCGTGAAGGGCTGGCTCGACGGCGGCGGGCCGCGCTTCCAGGTGTTCGACGTCGCCGGCGACGCGAACAACGGCGCCGGCGTCGACGTCTCGACGTGCACGCCGACCGGCGCCGGCGCCGACGAGCTGTGCGCGGTGTGGCGCGACCCGGGGTACGACCCGGCGGTGCGCGCGTTCTACTACGCGCGCGCCGTCGAGAACCCGAGCTGTCGCTGGCACACCGCGGCGTGCAACGCGCTCGGCGTCGACTGCACCGCCGGCGGCGTGCCGCCCGAGCTCGCGGGCTGCTGCGATCCCGACATGGAGGCGACGATCCAGGAGCGCGCCTGGTCGAGCCCGATCTGGACCGGCGCGCCCGGCGGGCCATGACGTCGTGGTCCGTCGCGCGGCCGGGCGCGGCTCGGCTCGTGCTCCTCGGGCGCTTCGTGGCGCTGGGCGTGCTCCTGCTCGCCGCCCGGTGGCTGCTCGTGCCCGCGT
>JAIOII010000599.1 GCA_019912685.1 Kofleriaceae bacterium | reverse complement strand
GGCGATCCGGCGACGGACCCAGCGCCCAGCGCCGACCGTGCGGCGACTTGCCGTGACGCTCGATCGGTCGCAGCCGATCGAAGACGCCGGCGAGCGCGGCGCCGTCGAGCGAGCGCCGCCGCAGGTCCGGCGCCAGCACGTCGTTCCACCTCGCGCCGCGCCACGCGTCACGCGGCGGCCGCCAGCGGCCATCACGCGGCGGCAGCGGCGACCACGCGACGGTGTCGTCGGTCTCGCGCCACTCGACCCACGCCGGCGCCCACTCGGTGTCGGGCACCCAGCGCCACCGGCCCTCGAACATCCAGCGCCCGTAGTGGTAGCAGGCCCAGCCGAACGGCTCGTCGGACACCCACGTGAAGCCGTGCTCGGTCATCACCCAGCGCCCGTCGCGGTACGGCGCGAAGTCGTCACCGTACGGCTCGAACACGCGCCCGTACGACGGGTCGTCGAGCCACACGCCGTACTCGGTCAGCTCCTCGTAGAAGACGTCGACGCTCCACACCTCGTCGTACGGCGGCGCAACCACCTCGACGTCCGTGACGATCACCGGCGGCGGCGACGCCACCACCCATCCTGTCGTCGTGCAACCGCCGGCGGCGAGCGCGGCGGCGAGGAGCGAGGTCATCACACGCGAGGCGAAGGGCATGCCGGCGCCCGGTGCACCGGTCGTGCCGCCGGCATTCGCGCGTAAACCTGCGCCGATGCACGCGGGTCACCGTGCCCCTCGCTGGCCCGTGCTGCAGAAGCTTCATGAAGCCTGAGCCTTCTGCAGGCGGCCGGCTCCCGGACATGCGCGACCGCCGCACCGGACAGGGCGGCCGAGAGTCGGACACGGCGATCGACGCTTCGCGGGGTTGCCGCCGGCACATGGCTTGCGATGCGCCGTGGTCGTGCCGACGCTCGATCACGAAGCGCCGCTGGACGTGCTGCGCGCCGCGCCGGAGCTGTTGCCGGCCCTGCTGCGCGAGGCGCTCGGCGTCGAGCTCCCGGCCTTCGCGGCGGCGGAGATCGCCAGCGAAGACTTCTCCCAGTCGCTACCGACGAGCTTCCACGCAGATCTCGTCATCCAGCTACGCGGTCCAGCGCCTGAGAATGAGGTCGTCGCGGGGATCGTCGTCGAGGTACAGCTCACGCGGGACGAGCGCAAGCGGCAGACCTGGCCGCTCTACACGGCGGCGCTTCATGCGCGCTTGCGCGGGGTCCCCACCTGTCTCGTCGTCATCGCCATCGAGGCGAGCATTGCCGCGTGGGCCGCCACGCCGATCACTTCGCTTCACCCCGGCGTATCGTTCGTGCCGCTCGTGGTTGGACCCGCGCAGGTGCCACGCGTGGCGCGTGAGCGTGCGCAGAAGGAACCCTGGCTGGCGGTGCTGTCGGCGCTGGCGCATGGCAACGAGCCCGGCGGTGTCGAGCTGGCGATGGTCGCCGTCGAGGCTGCGAAACAGCTGGGTATGGAGATGGCGACCTTCTGCTACGATCTGGTGTGCGCGTCCCTCGACGACGCCGCCCGGCGATCTTTGGAGGACATGATGGAACAACAGAAGCACAAGTACCGGAGCGAGTTCGGCCGGCAGATGTACGGCGACGGGGTTCGCCACGTGTTGTTGCTCCTCGTCGATCGCCGCCTGCAGGGCGCCGATGCCGCGGTTCGCGCGCGCATCGAGACGTGTGCCGACGTCGACCGGCTCGAGCGACTGGTGGTCGATGTCGGCTCCGCTGCCGACGAGGCCGCGGTTCGGCGGCTGCTCGACGATCTCTGAACGTGTCCGTGGTTACGGGCGGGAAGGGTGACGCAAAGGGTCCGAATTCGCGTGTGATGTCGGTGGGTTGAGGGGGTGGAGCGTGTCCCCCTTCCGGAAGCGGCGGGTAGGTGGTAAACGCGCGCTCCAACTTCTCACGGCTCCTGAGGCCGGCGACCGTGGCCCGCGTGTTGCGGGTTCTCGCCGGACGATGACGGAGTCGGAGGCCCAACGGAGAAAAATCGAATGGATACGATGCAAGAGGCGACGGGCCAGAACCCGATCGCGATGCGCCAGCTGCTCGAGGCGGGCGTTCACTTCGGACACAACACGGGTCGCTGGAACCCGAAGATGAAGCAGTACATCTTCGGCGCTCGCAACGGCATCCACATCATCGACCTGACCCACACGGTCAAGCTGTTCAAGCAGGCGTTCAACGCCGTGGTCGATGCGACGTCGCGCGGCGAGCTCGTGCTCTTCGTCGGCACCAAGAAGCAGGCGCAGGACGTCATCCAGGAGGAGGCGACCCGCTCCGGTCAGCTCTACGTGACGCAGCGCTGGCTCGGCGGCACGCTCACCAACTTCAAGACGGTGAAGGGCTCGCTCGAGCGCCTCAAGACGCTCGAGAAGATGGAGGAGGACGGCACCATGCTCGCCCTCACCAAGCGCGAGCAGATCGAGGTCCGCCGCGACCGCGCCAAGCTCATGAAGTCGCTCGGCGGCATCAAGGGCATGAACAAGCTCCCCGGCATGGTGTTCGTGGTCGACCCGGCCAAGGAGCACATCGCCGTCGACGAGGCGCGCAAGCTCGAGATCCCGGTCGTCGGCGTCACCGACACCAACTGCGACCCCGACATGATGGACTACGTCATCCCGGGCAACGACGACGCGATCCGCGCGATCAAGCTCTTCACCGCGCGCATCGCCGATGCCTGCGTGATCGGCACCAAGGTCTACAAGGAGCGCGCCCACACCCGCGGCGCCAAGGAAGAGCAGGACGAGCGCGTCATCCACGTGTCGTCGGGCGGCGATGGTCCGCGCGTCGAGATCGCGTCGGGCGGTCGCACCTACGGTGACTCCGAGGCTTCGGCGTCGCCCACGCCCCAGGAGTGAGGAAGTCATGGCCGAGATCACCGCGAACATGATCAAGGACCTGCGCGAGCGCACCGGCGCCGGCATGTCCGACTGCAAGAAGGCTCTCGTCGAGTCGGACGCCGACGTCGAGAAGGCGATCGACTACCTGCGCAAGAAGGGCCTCGCCAAGGCGGCGAAGAAGGCCGGCCGCGAGGCCACCGAGGGCGCGATCGTCTCGTACATCCACGGCGGCGGCCGCATCGGCGTCCTCGTCGAGGTGAACTGCGAGACCGACTTCGTCGCGCGCAACGACGACTTCGTGCAGTTCACGAAGGACGTCGCGATGCAGATCGCCGCGATGAACCCCACCTTCGTCCGCAAGGAAGAGGTGACGGATGACGTCGTCGCGCGCGAGCGCGAGATCCTCCTGGCCAAGGCCAAGGAGAGCGGCAAGCCGGAGCAGGTCGTCGCCAAGATGGTCGACGGCCAGGTCTCGAAGTGGCTGAAGGAGATCTGCCTCCTCGACCAGGCCTTCGTGAAGAACCCGGACAAGACGATCGATCAGCTCCAGCAGGAGCTCATCGCCAAGATCGGCGAGAACATCCGCATCCGCCGCTTCATCCGCTTCGAGCTGGGCGAGGGCCTCGAGAAGAAGAAGAGCGACTTCGCCGCCGAGGTCGCCGCCCAGGCCGGCCTCTCCTGAACGGGCCTTACCCGGCTCGGCCGACCTGATACAAACGAGCCCGTGCGCTACCTGGCGTCCGGGCTCGTTGCCGTTTCGGTGGTCGCGGTGGTCGCCGTCGCTGTCGCCGGCTGCGGCGATCGCAAGAGCGGCGGCCTGCCGCCTGCCGACGAGTGGAAGCCGCCGCCGTGGATGTACGAGACGATCGCGCCCTCGGTG
>JAIOII010000598.1 GCA_019912685.1 Kofleriaceae bacterium | reverse complement strand
GTCGTCGCGATCGGCGTCCTGGTCGGCGTCCTGTGGTGGGCTGACGCGCTCGCGCCGTTCACGCGCGCCCTGGCGCGCGGCGGACACCTCGCGTGGCTCCTCGGCATCGGCGCCGCGCTCGGCGCGGCCTCGACCCAGCGCGGGCGCGCCGTCGGTCGCGTGCTCATCCTGATGCTCGTCAGCTGCGTCTTCTATCACGCGTGGGCGGCCGACCAGCGCGGCGCGTACAAGTACCTGCTCGCGCTCATCGTCTTCACGATCGTCCTCGACTACTACCTGGCGCTCGCGATCGAGGCGGCGACCTCGCAGGCGCGGAAGAAGCTCCTCCTCGTCGTCAGCCTGGTGTCGAACCTCGGCATCCTCGCGGTGTTCAAGTACGCCGACTTCTTCACGCGCGACGTGATGCAGCTCGGAATCGAGCCGCTCGGGCTCATCCTGCCGGCGGGCATCTCGTTCCACACGTTCCAGTCGCTGTCGTACACGATCGACGTCTACAAGGGGCACATCAAGGCGACGCGCTCGATGACCGAGCTGGCGACGTACGTGCTGTTCTTCCCGCAGCTCGTCGCCGGTCCGATCGTGCGCGCCGCCGATCTGCTGCCGCAGATCCACCAGCTGCCGCCGTTCGATCACAAGCTCGCGGCCGACGGCCTCTACCGCATCGTCCTCGGCCTGTTCAAGAAGATCGCGATCGCCGACTTCCTCGCGACCGCGCTCGCCGATCGCGTCTTCGCGGATCCGTCGCTCTACACGTCGGCGGAGGTCGCGCTCGGCGTCTACGCGTACGCGTTCCAGATCTACCTCGACTTCTCGGCGTACTCCGACATCGCGATCGGCTCCGCGCAGCTCCTCGGCTTCACGTTGCCCGAGAACTTCCGCACGCCGTATCGCTCGGGCAGCCTGCAGGAGTTCTGGCGGCGCTGGCACATCTCGCTGTCGACGTGGCTGCGCGACTACCTCTACGTCCCGCTCGGCGGCAACCGCGGCGGCGACTTCGCGACGTACAAGAACCTCATCATCACGATGCTGCTCGGCGGCCTGTGGCACGGCGCGAGCTGGACGTTCATCGTGTGGGGGCTGCTGCACGGCGGTGGGCTCGCCGTCACGCGCGCGTACCAGCGGCGCGTGGAGGCGGGCGGCGACGCGGCGAGGTTGCTCGGCGCATGCGCCGTCGTGTTCGGCGCCGGGCTGGCGATGCACCTGGCGGCGCGCGAGGCGGGCCTCTGGGAGACGGTGTGGATCGACCTGACGCTCGCGTGGGCGTACACGGTGCCGCTGTGGGCCGCGGCGACGGCGTGGCTCGCGAGCGGCGAGGAGCCGCCGGTCGCCGGGACGCCCATGCCGCAAGCAACCCTGGTCGCGCGCGGGCTCGGGGCGGTGGCGGTGCTCGCGCTGTTCTGGGCGATGCGGGAAGGGGAGTCCCACCTGTGGCTTCCGTTCTGCGTCGCGGTGGCCGCGCTCGCCTGGCTGGCCGACGCCACCTCCGTCGGCCCCGACCGCGCGTCGCGGACGCGCTGGGCCGCCTGGGCGATCCGCAGGGCGGTCGGCGTCGTCCTCGTGTTCCACTACGTCTGCCTGGCGTGGATCTTCTTCCGCGCCCAGAGCTTCGACGGCGCGCTCGCCGTCCTCGAGCAGCTCGCGCGCCTCGAGTTCGACCCGTTCGAGGACATCCCGAACATCATCCCGTCGATCCAGCTCGCGCTGGCCGCGGCGGCGCTCGCCCACCTCTACGCCCCCCGGACCTTCGCCTGGTGGCGCGAGCGATTTGTCGCCGCGCCGGCTGTGATCCAGGGCGCAGCCCTGGCGGCGGCCGCTGTGGCCCTTCGCGAGCTTGCCGTTCCCCACATCGTCCCCTTCATCTACTTCCAGTTCTGATCCGGCTCCGGACAGGCGTAGGATCGGACCATGCGCACGACAGCCTCCCTGTTGCCGTTGGTCCTCGTGTGTCTCGCCGCCGCGTGTGGCAGCGACTCGCGCGGGCAGAGCGTCTGCGACACGCAGACGCCGCCGCCGCCCGAGTGCGCGACGGAGTGCGATCCGTCGCCGAACGCGCCGTCGACGTGCCCGGCCGGCTACCACTGCACGGCGGAGGGCACGTGCGATCAGCAGTGCCTCCCCGACAGCATGCAGTGCGGCGACGGCTATCGCTGCACGCCCGACGGTCGCTGCGTCGCGAGCGGCGACTGCGTCGGCCTCGAGTGCAAGATCGTCGACTGCGCGGGCATGGGCATGCCGGCGACGACGATCTCGGGCACGGTGTACGCGCCCAACGGGACGCTGCCGCTCTACGGCATCAACGTCTACGTACCGAACGTGCCGCTCGCCGCGCCGCCCGACGGCGCGGTGTGCGACCGCTGCGAGGACACGATCGCCGGCTATCCGCTGTCGCTCACGACGACGGACGAGAACGGCAACTTCACCATGACCAACGTGCCGGCGGGGGCGGACATCCCGGTCTACCTCTCGAGCGGCAAGTGGCGCCGCGAGATCCGGATCCAGAACGTCCCGCAGTGCACGGACACCGCGCTGCCGGCCGCGGACACGCGCCTGCCCAAGAACGCGAGCGAGGGCTACATGCCCAGGATCGCGATCTCGACGGGCAACGCCGATGCGCTCGAGTGCCTCGTGCGCAAGCTCGGCATCGAGGACGCGGAGATGGGCACGGACGGCGACAGCCGCAAGATCCACCTGTACGCCGACGTCGACGCGGGCGGCGTCGGCGCCGACAGCTTCCGCTCGGGCTTCCCCGGCGGCAGCGGTGACTTCGCCGACTCGATGACCCTGTGGAACAACGTCGACAAGCTCAAGGCATACGACATCGTGATCCTGTCGTGCGAGGGCGGGCAGTACCCGAACACCAAGCCGCAGAGCGCGATGGACGCGCTCAAGGCGTACGCCGACTTCGGCGGGCGCGTGTTCATCTCGCACTGGCACAACATCTGGATCGAGGGCTCGACGCAGGGCGGCGGCAACCAGGCGCCGGCGGTGTGGTCGGGGCCCAACGGCGTCGCGACGTGGAACAACAGCAACACGACGTTCTCCACGCCGCCCGATCGCATCGACGAGCAGTCGAACCCCAAGGGCGAGTCGTTCGCCACGTGGATGCTGAACGTCGGCGGCTCGCCGCAGGGCATGCGCGGCGTGATCCCGATCGAGTCGAACACCGGCAAGCAGACGTGCACGGGCGTCGATCCCAACAAGGCCGAGCGCTGGGTGTACTGGCCGCAGAACGGGATGGAGTACCCGCAGATGTTCCAGTTCACGACGCCGCAGGAGGCTCAGCCGAACGATCGCTGCGGCAAGGTCGTGTTCAGCGACATGCACGTGTCGGGCGACTCGGACAGCTCGCCGGGGACGCCGTTCCCCGACAGCTGCTCGTCGGCCCCGCTCACGCCGCAGGAGAAGGCGCTCGCGTTCATGTTCTTCGACATCGCGAGCTGCGTGGCGGGCCCGATCTTCTGAGCGGAGGCCTCGGGCCTCGGGCCTCGGGCCTCGGCCGGAAGACCGTGGCCGCGCCCGTGGCCGTGTGCGTGCTTGTGACATCGCGCGACCACTGCGCGACCACCACCGCGTGACCACCGCGCGACCACGGCGCGTCGGGTGAGGTGCTCGACCGAGCGCTCGATGCGCTGCTGGCGAAGCTCGAGAAGGAGAAGTTCGGCAAGACGTCACGGCCGCGGGAGGCGAAGGCGCGGGCGGCGGACGCCGATCCAAGGTATGTGCCGAACGAGGTCCGGCGGGCGGTGAGCGAGCGGGACGGCGAGCAGTGCGCGTTCGTCAGCGACGAGGGTGTGCGGTGCAACGAGCGCGGGTTCCTCGAGCTCGATCACCGGACGATGGTTTGCCGCGGCGGGACGCCGACCGCCGAGGGGATGCGGTGGCTCTGTGGCCCCCACAACCAGTTCGAGGCCGAACGCCTGCTCGGCAAGGAGCTCATGCGCGCGAAGCGCGAGCAGGCACGAGCGCGGCGAGGGAGCGCGGAGGAGCCGGCGTGCGTGGACGCGGCACTGCCGGGAGGCGCGGCCCGCGAGGCGGACGTGGGACATGCACCCGCCGCGATCGAGCTCGACAGGACCGAGCCCGCTGCGGTCGACCTGGACCGCGAGGTCACGCTCGCGATGCGGAGCATGGGCTTCGGTGCGGGCGAGACCCGACGCGCGATGGACGACAGCGCGAACCTCGAGGCGAGCACCTTCGAGGCACGCCTGCGCGCCGCCCTCGCGGCGTGGCGGTTGATGCGGGGATCGCGGTGCTCGGAGGGACCGTTCGACGAAGCGGCACGTCAGCTCGCCATGCGTCTCGACTGCAACGCAACGTGGGAGGCGGCATTCGGGGTCGCTTGAATCGCGAGGCCTGGGACCTCGCCGCAAGCTCATGACCGCGACGATTTCTGTTGAGGTCAGGACACGCGCCAGATCGGATAGTCGTCGCCGGCGGATGGCGCGGCCAGGAGCCCGTTCTCGACGGCGCCGTCGTCGCTCTCGGGCTCGCAGAGATAGACGGCGATCGCGCCGAGCGGCTGGTCGGTGGGCACGAGGGCGTAGCCGGGTGGCAGCGCGCGCGCGTCGTCGCGCCAGGACACGGTGAGCTCGCCGACCGTCGAGGCTTCGAGGATGTGGCGGCCGGCCTCGCCGCCGAGCTGCTCGACGCGCGCGACGGCGACGGTGACGGCGTGGTCGGGTGCTGGCTCGATGCGCAGGCCGTGGCGCGCGAGGTGGGCGGCGACGGCGGCGGGGACGGCGTAGGCGCGCGGGCGTGCCACGACGGTCGAGCCCACGAAGCGCGCGCGGTGCGGGAT
>JAIOII010000597.1 GCA_019912685.1 Kofleriaceae bacterium | reverse complement strand
TCGAGGTCGCCGGCACGCGCCGGCGTGTCGAGCTGGTCGGCACGACGGACCCCTACGGCGACGGCGACGCCGGCACGCTCGTCACCGTCCCGGGCAAGATGACGTGGCGGCACAAGCTGCGCCCGTGCATGGACCACGTCGCGCTCGCCGCGGCGGGCCGGTTCCAGACCGGCGCGCGCCACCTCATCCTCGACCGGGACGGCGCGCACTCCGCGCGCCACGAGCGCTGGGAGCGGGAGGACGCGCGCGCGTACCTGACGTCGCTCGTCGGCGAGCTCCTGTCGCGCGGCCACGACTACGTGCTCCACATCGACATGTCGAGCGCGAGCCTCGACGGCAAGTCGACCACGCCCAAGGCCGCCGGCGACGATCACCCGGGCTCGTTCGGCTACGGCCCCATGCCGCCGCGCGACGACCTCGAGGCGCCGCCGCCCGACGAGCTCGCCGCGATGGCGCGCCGCCGCCTCGGTCCGCTGAAGCAGCGGCTGAAGGAGGAGTCGTGACCGCCCCGGTGGTCAGGTGGTCGCGGCCACCGACGCTCGGCGATCCCGACGCGCCGCTCCTCGTCGTCGAGGCGTCGGCGGGCACGGGCAAGACGTGGTTCCTCGAGCGCAAGGTCGTCGATCTCGTCCTGCGCGCGGGCGCCACCATCGATCAGATCCTCGTCGTCACGTTCACCGAGAAGGCGACGGCCGAGCTGCGCGCGCGCGTGCGCGGCCAGCTCTCGCGCATGGTGCACGGTCAGCCCGAGGCCGAGCCGGAGGGGGACGATTGCTGGCTCATCGACGACGCCGCCCGCGCCCGCCTGCGCGCGGCGCTCGACGGCTTCGACGCCGCGCCGATCAGCACGATCCACGGCTTCTGCCACCGCGTCCTCGCCGAGGAGTCGTTCGCCGCCCGCCGCCCGTTCGAGCAGGAGCAGGTCCCCGACGACGGCGCGCTCCGCGCCGCGTTCACCGCTGCCCTGCGCGAGCGCTTCGCCGTCGACCCCGACGAGGCCGCGCTCCTCGGCGCGTACCTCGGCGACAACGGCAACACCGTCGACAAGCTCTTCCGCCTCGTCCTCGCCGTGTACCGCTCGGGCGCCGAGATCGAGCCGCCGCGCCCCACCGCCAACGCCGAGGAGATCCTCGTGCCGCGCCTCGTCGCGGAGGTCATCGCGCGCGCCGATCGCACCAAGCAGCGCGAGGGCCAGCTCGACTTCCAGGACATGCTGCGGCTCACCGCCGCCGCGCTCGAGGGCCCGGCCGGCGCCGCGCTCGCCGCGCGCATCGCGACGCGCCACCCGTGGGCGCTCATCGACGAGTTCCAGGACACCGATCCGCTGCAGTGGCAGATCTTCCAGCGGGTGTGGGCGCAGCCGCCCGCGCGCGGCCTCACCGTCGTCGGCGATCCCAAGCAGGCGATCTACTCGTTCCGCGGCGGCGACGTGCACACGTACCTGCAGGCGACCGGCGAGCTCCTGCGCCGCGGCGCCGTGAGCCTCCACCTCGACAAGAACCAGCGCTCGACGGCGTCGATGGTGTGCGCCGTCAACTGCCTGCTGAAGCAGCCCAAGGAGGTGTTCGCCGGCGACATCCGCTACGACCACCCGGTCACGGCGGCGGGCGACGTCTCGGCGCGCTGGCCCGACGGCCGCCCCGTCGAGCCGCTGGCGCTCCTCCCCTTCGAGGATCGCGGCTCGAAGTACACCGCCGGCGCGGTGCGCGGCGCGATCTTCGAGGCGACCGCCGAGGAGATCGTCCGGCTCCTGCACGATCCGTCGCGCCGCATCACCGGCACGCGCAAGGGCGAGGCGCGCGAGGTGAAGGCGTCCGACATCCTCGTCCTCACCCGCACCAACGACGAGGCGTACGACGTCGCCGAGGCGATCCGGCGCCGCGGCGTGCCGTGCTCGCTGGCCCGGGCCGAGTACCTGTTCGACACCGCCGAGGCGCGCGCCGTCGCCGACGTGCTCGACGCGATCGCCCGCCCGCGCGACCGCACCGCGCGCCTGCGCGCGTGGATGAGCTGCTTCTTCGACGTCGATCCCGACGACCTCGGCCGCGCGCTCGAGGTCCCCGACGATCACGTGATGGCCGCGCGCCTCCACGACTGGCGCCACCACGCCGTGCGCATGGACTACCCGCGCCTGTTCGCCGCGATCCTCGCCGACAGCCGCGTCGCCGAGCGCGCGCTCGCCACCGGCCGCGGCGAGCGCGTCGTCACCAATCTCCACCACGTCTTCGAGCACCTCCACGCCGAGGTCGAGCGCAGCCGCTGCGAGCTGCCGGAGCTCGTCGCGCGGCTGCGCGCGTGGATCCGCGCCGCCAGGATCATGCGGCCGGACGACTCCGACGTGCAGCGCCAGGAGACCGACCGCGACGCCGTGCAGGTGATGACCGTGCACCGCGCCAAGGGCCTCGAGGCGTGGGTCGTGTTCGTCACCGGGCTGGTCATGTTCACCGAGCGCAGCGAGCCGCTCTACGCGTTCCACGACGCCCTTGGCCGGCGCCGCATCGCGACCAGGCACAACGAGGAGGCGAAGCGGAGCGCGAGCGTGGACCGCATCGCCGAGGACGCGCGGCTCGCGTACGTCGCGCTCACGCGCGCGCGGGCGCGGCTCTACCTGCCGGTCCTGCCCGACCAGAAGGACAAGAACAAGATCCGCAAGGACCGCGGCGGCTGGAAGGGCGCGTACGCGTGCATCCACGACAACCTCACGGCGCTCGCCGCCCGGCGCCACGAGCTGCCGGGGCTCGCCGAGCTGTGGCCGGCCGCGCGCCCGGCCGGGCCGGAGCTCGACGTGAGCCAGGTGGCGCTGCCCGAGCTCTCCGACGACGTCGCGCCGCTGCCCGACCTCGCGGCGCGCGAGCAGGTCGGCTGGGTGGTGACGTCGTACACGCGCCTGCGCGATCAGGAGCGGGCGGCCACGGCCGCCGCCGGATCGCGGGTGGAGCTCGAGCCCGCGGACATGACCGGCGAGGACCGCAGCCCGGTGCCGCCGGAGCCGCACGATCTGCCGGGCGGCGCCGAGACCGGCCAGTACCTGCACGAGGTGCTCGAGCACGTCGACTTCGCGGCCGCGATGCGCGACGCGGCCAGCGCCGACGTCGACGCGTGGCTGGCGCGGCCCGAGGTGACGCAGACGTTCGCGCTCGCCGAGCGCCACCACGGCGTCGACCCGGCGCACCGGCGCACGGCGGCGAAGATCGTGTGGGACGCGATCACGCAGCCGCAGGAGGTCGGCGCGACGACGCTGCGCCCGCTCGGCGAGGCGGCCCGGCTGGCGCGCGAGGTCGAGTTCGTCTATCCCGTGCCCGACGCACCGGAGCTGCCGCGCGGGCGCGGCTTCGTGAAGGGCTTCATCGATCTGATCGTGACGTGGCCGGGCGACGACCGCTGGTACGTCGTCGACTACAAGAGCGACGTCATCGGCGTCGGCGGCGACGCGGCGCGCGCGCACGTCGACGCCCACTACCTCGTGCAGGCCGAGCTCTACGCGCTCGCGTGCGCGCGGATGCTCGGGCTGCGCGACGCCGCCGATCACGAGGCGCGCTTCGGCGGGCTGCTCTACTGGTTCCTGCGCCCGCGCCGCGTCGTGCACCTCGCGCCGACGGCGGCCGACCTCGAGCGTTATCGCGCCAACCTGGCGGGGAGGCCGGTGCTGTGAGCCAGCCGCCCCGGACGCCGATGTCGCCGAGGACGCCGCTGTCGCCGCTCGGCGCGGTGCGCCGCCGGTTCGCCGGCGACGCCAGCGACGACTTCTTCCGCCGCCTCGGGGTCGGCGCGGCGCGCTGCGATCTCGGCGATCAGGGCCTCTACCTCGCCGAGGAGCTGGTGTCGTGGAACCCGTGGATGACCGATGACGACCGGCGGGCGTTCGCCGTGTTCGTGCTCGCGCTCCTCCTCGCCAGCCGCCAGGGGTCGACGCGGCTCGAGCTCGATCCGAAGGGCCCGGGCGCGGCGCTCGTGACCGACGTCTTGCGCGCGGCGCAGCTCGAGCGCGAGCTCGACGCGAGGAAGGTGCTGGCCCGCGTGAAGCAGCTGGTGAGCGGGTTCCATCGCGTGATCGGCGGGCCGCCCGCGGGCGACGAGGCGCAGCCGCTCCTGTGCGAGGACAACGCCGTCTATGCGCACCGCCTGTGGTGGCTCGAGGACCGGCTGGCGACGCAGCTCGCGCCGCGCCTGGGGCAACGCGCGTGCC
>JAIOII010000596.1 GCA_019912685.1 Kofleriaceae bacterium | reverse complement strand
GCGCTAGCGCCACAGGCCGAGCTTCCCGCGCACCTCGGCCATCGTCCGCTGCGCGATCGCGCGCGCCTTGTCGGCGCCGGCGCGCAGGATCTCGTCGACGCGCCCCGGGTGCGCGAGCAGCTCCGCGCGCCGCTCGCGATACGGCGCGAAGCGCTCGAGCATCCGCTGCGCGAGCCGGCCCTTGCAGTCGACGCAGCCGATGCCCGCCGTCGTGCAGCCCTGCCACACCCACGCGCGGTCGTCCTCCGTCGAGAACATCTTGTGGAACGAGTAGACGTTGCAGTCGTCGGGGTTGCCCGGATCCTCGCGCGTCACGCGCTTCTCGTCGGTGACCATCTTGCCGAGCAGCTTCCTGAGCGGCTTCTCCTCGATCGCCGTGAGCGGGATGTGGTTGCCGAGCGACTTCGACATCTTCTGCTTGCCGTCGAGGCCGAGCACCTTGGGCGTCTCGGTGAGCTTGGGCTCGCACTCGGGGAAGACCTTGCCCCAGCGGTGGTTGAAGCTGCGCGCGATGCGCCGCGCGAGCTCGAGGTGCTGCACCTGATCGGCGCCGACCGGCACGAGCTCCGCCTTGTAGAGGAGGATGTCGGCGGCCTGCAGCACGGGATAGCTGAAGAGGCCGGCGTTGATGTTCTCCGGCTGGTGCTCCGCCTTGTCCTTGAACTGCGTCATGCGCTCGAGGTCGCCGTGGCCCGTGACCGCGTTGAAGATCCACGCGAGCTCCGTGTGCTCGGGCACGGCGGACTGCACGAACAGGATCGCCTTCTCCGGATCGACGCCGAGCGCGAGGATGTCGAGCGCCATGTCCCGCACGCGCGGCGACATATCCTTGACGGTGTAGTCCTGTGTGATCGCGTGGTAGTCGACGACGCAGTAGATGCAACGGTACTGCTCTTGCATCTTGACCCAGTTGTCGATGGCCCCGATGTAGTTGCCCACATGGAGCTCGCCCGACGGCTGGATGCCTGAGAAGACCGTTTTCATGGGCCTTTCTGTGTACTTGTGGCCGGGTAGAGCGTCAACTAGACTTTGAATCCTTCGCGGGCCTTACCCGTCGAACGAATCGGAAATACGGAGGAACTCTCATGAGTATGCGCCGCTTGCTTCAATGCCTTGGATTCGCAGGTCTTGCGTTCGCCACGCAGGCCTGTGTGGTCCGCGACGCACAGCCCGTGAATGCCGGTTACGGCTATGGCTACGCCTCGACGAGCTCGACGCACGCGTCGGGCGGCATCTACGTCGGCGAGCCGTCTCCGTATTACGTCAACTCGATGCCGCCTCAGCCCCTGTACGAGTCGATGACGCCGTCGCCGGGCTACGGTTACGTCTGGATCGACGGCTACTGGCACTGGAGCGGGTACGAGTGGGAGTGGATGCCGGGCCGCTGGGTGCAGCAGCAGAGCGGCTACTACTACGTGCAGCCGTACTACGACTACGGCTACGACGGCCGCTACGTGTACACGCCGGGCTACTGGACGCGCCCGGATCGTCTGCCGCCGCGCGGTCAGGTCCGCGATCACCGCGATGGACGTCCGCCCGTCGTCGTGCGTCCGCCCCCGGTGATCAACCAGCCGGGCACGCGGCCGCCGCCGGTCGTCAATCCGCCGGGCCACGGCCAGCCGACGCG
>JAIOII010000595.1 GCA_019912685.1 Kofleriaceae bacterium | reverse complement strand
CTCCACCGGCGCGGCCGCCGCGACCACCGCGGACACCGCGGCCTCGGCAGCCACCGGCTTGCCGAGCAGCGCGCGCGCGCCCACCTGCTGTGCCCAGTAGTGATCGGCGGCGGTCACGCTGTCGCTCATGAGGACGACGGGGACGCGGGCGATCGCGTCGTCCTCGCGCAGCCGGCGGCAGAGCTGGAACCCGTTCAACCGGGGCAGCACCACCTCGGCGAGGACCACGTCGGGCCGCGCGGTCCGGATCTGCTCGAGCGCGGCGAGGCCGTCGCGCGCCGTGATCACGAGGTGCCCGGCGTCGCGCAGCCCGCGCGAGAGCTCGGCCAGCGCCGCGAGATCATCCTCGGTGACGAGCACGGTCAGCGCCATGTCACCTCGCCGCCGTGTTGGCGAAGCCCTTGCGCGCGAACTTGTCCCAGTCCTTGCGCCCCTTGAGGAAGTCGCGCAGGCCCTTCAGCTGCCACCACACCAGGTACTGGCGGTAGCCGAAGTTGCTCACGAAGCCGGCGAACACCAGCGCGACGATGTCGCGCATCCGGCGATACGCGAACAGGCCGTGCTCGCGCCCGGCGCCGCGCACCGAGAGCATGACCGAGAGCGTCGTGAGGAGGACGTTCAGCGCGGCCGCCAGACAGAGGAACGCGAGCGCGTGGCCGACCGAGAGCAGGCCGAGCGCGATGGTCAGCGGGACCATCACGTACCCGGCGGTCTCGAGCACCGGCGCCGCCGCCTCGAAGCAGAGCTGGTAGGGCAGCGAGAACATCCCGATCCGGCCGTAGCGGCGGCGGAACATCATCGCGCGGTGGTACCAGAGCACCTCGAGGAGCCCGCGGTACCAGCGTCCGCGCTGCTTGCCGAGATCGCGGTAGACCTCGGGCGCCTCGGTCCACGCCGCGGGATGGGGCAAGAACGTGACCGTGCCCTGGCGGCCGCGATCGAGCAGGTAGCGGTGCAGCCGGACCACGACCTCCATGTCCTCGCACACCGTGTGCGCGCCGGCGCCGCAGTACTCCTCGATCAGCCGGCCGCGCACGTGCTTGGTCAGGAACCCGCCGCTCGCCACCACCAGATCGCGGCGCAGGAGCGCGAACACGCCCGAGAGGATGAGCAGCGAGTTGATCGTGCCGAGCGCGGTGCGCCCCTGCGTGAACGAGCGCATGTACTCGGCGACCTGGAAGCGGGCGATCCACGTCCCCGGCAGCCGGAGGTCCTTCACCTCGCCCTTCTCGATGATCGATCCGTTGGAGAGCCCGACCTGCGTGCCGATCGCGACGACGCGCGACGGATCGTCGGCCACCGTCTGCATCGCGCGCAGGAGCGCGTCGGGCTCGAGCACGCTGTCGGCGTCCATGCTCGAGACGTACACGCCCTCCGCGGCGTTGATCGCGGCGTTGAGCGCGTCGGCCTTGCCGCCGTTCGCCTTGTCGATGAGGACGAGGCGCATGACGTTGGGCGGCAGCGGACACGTCGCCAGGTAGAGGCCGCGGACCGGCGCGGTGGCCAGGACCGGGTGGTAGTTCACGTCGGTGCGGACGAAGCCGAACGCCGCCTTCAGCACCTCGACGGTGCGGTCCTTCGACCCGTCGTTGCAGATGATCACCTCGTACGCGGGATAGTCGAGGCGCAGGAGCGAGCGCACCGAGTCCTCGCACGTGACCTCCTCGTTGTAGGCGGGCACCAGGAGCGTGAGCGGCGGCAGGAAGGGGCTCGCGCGGTCCCGGATCGGCGGGCGCACCTGATCGCGCAGGAGCAGACGTCGGACCCGGCGCGACGACAGGAACAGGAACCAGAAGTTGAGGCCGAAGAACACCAGGAGATAGGTGACGATCAGCGTGTCCAGGACGAGGACGGCGCGTGCGGCGATCTCCACGGGTGGTACCGGCGGCGGTGAATCCCGATTGTAGGCCGCGCTCGCCGGCCACAGCCAACAATTCTCGATACAATGGGGTCTCGATGGGGTCTCGTCTCGCGTGGCGGTTCGGGCTCGTCCTGGCCGCCGCCACCGCCACCACCGCCGGGTGCGTCGGCGAGGGCGGCTCGTGGACCGACGAGCTGCCGGCGGTCGACGACCTGCCGTGGCCGACGCCCGAGGCGCTGCCGCCGTGTACGCCGGTGTCGTCGGATTTCGCGCTCCCGGCGCTGGCCGCTCCCGGCGGTCGGCTGCAGGTGGTCGACCCGCTGCGCGTGTATCCGACCGGCGTGGTTACCACGATCGACCTCGTGGCGCTCGACGCCGGCGGGAGCCACGACGCGACGGTGAGCGGCGACGTGCAGCTCGACCTCGGCGGCGGCGGCGACGTCCTCGAGGTGGCGCCGATGGTGGGCGGCGAGGCCGCCGCGCGCGTCCGCTTCACCGCCGCCGGCACGTTCACCGTCACCGCGACGCACACGCAGGGCGGGCAGTCCGGCACCAGCGAGGTCGCGACCTACGCCACCCGGCTCCCGGTGTGGGAGCTGACCATCGACCCCGCCCACCTCGACGCGATGGAGGCCGACCCCTTCGACGACCTGAAGGTCCCGGCGACGGTCACCATCGACGGCACGGCGCTGGCGACGACGGTGCGCCTGCACGGTGGCACGAGCCGAGACTTCCCCAAGAAGTCGTTCCGCTTCGACCTGGGCGCCGGCCTCGACCTCGACGGCGCCAATCACCTGATCCTGCGCGCCGAGTGGGCCGACAAGACCCTCGTGCGCAACTGGCTGGCGTTCGAGCTCTTGCGCGCGGGGACGTGGCTGCCCGCGTCCGGGACCGAGCTCGTGCACTTCCGCATCAACGAGCGCTTCTACGGCGTGATGAACCACGTCGAGCGGATCGATCGCGACTTCCTCCGCGCGCGCGGGATGTCGGCGAACGGCAGCATGTACGAGGCGGATCCGCCGCGCGAGGCGGCGCCGGGCGACCTCACCCCGCTTCCGCCCGAGCAGTACCCGATCACGTACCAGCTGCGGGCCGGCGCGAACGGCTACGACGACCTCCGGCGCCTGGTGGAGGAGGTCCTGCGCCGCCCGCCGGGCGACTTCGAGGCCACGCTCACGGACGAGATCGAGGTCGACGACGTCCTCGTCTACCTCGCGGCCCTGGCCGTGATCCAGAACCACGACCACGTGCGCAAGAACTACTACCTGCACCGCGACCCCGCGAGCCCCGTGGGCTGGCGCTTCCTGCCGTGGGATCTCGACCTCAGCTTCGGGCACCTCTACACCGAGGAGGACGACGTGCAGGACGAGCGCATCTTCGTCGACGGCGATCCGTTCGTCGGGCAGCTCGACGATGGCGAGACCGGTCCGTTCAACCAGCTGATCGATCGCCTGCTCGATCTGCCCGAGCTCCGGGCGCGGTTCCTCGCGATGGCGCGGCGCCTCGCGACGTCCGTCGCGTCCGACGAACGGATCGACGAGCACCTCACCTGGGCGACCTGCCGTGCCGGCATGGACCTGCTGACCGACGACCGCAAGCGCGCGACCAACGCCGAGTACCTCGGCCGCCTCGACGAGATCCGCGCGTTCACCTCCGACCGCCGCGCGTTCCTCGACGCGCTGGCGGAGTGAGATACTCGCCCCGTCATGTCCCCTCGCGCTTCCGGTTCGCGACGGCTCC
>JAIOII010000594.1 GCA_019912685.1 Kofleriaceae bacterium | reverse complement strand
CAGCTCGATCGCGTCGGCCGCCGCGCTCACCTGCGCCGCCCATCCCGACGCCTCCTGTCCGGCGGTGAGCGGCGTCGCGTCCATCAGGTGCGTGCGCCCGAGCTTGACGATGCCGGCCCACGCCCGCGCCTTGGCGTCGAGCGCGGCGGCGAGCGCGCGCAGCGCCGGCAGCGCGCGATCCTCGAGCGCCAGCGTCATCGCGACGTTCATCGCCGTCGGGAACGCGTCGTTCGACGACATCCCGAGGTTCACGTGATCGTTCGGGTGCACGGGCGCCTTGCCGCCGCGCCCGGCGCCGAGCAGCTCGTTGGCGCGCCCGGCGATCACCTCGTTCACGTTCATGTTGGTCTGCGTGCCCGAGCCGGTCTGCCAGATGACGAGCGGGAAGTCGTCGTCGAGCGCGCCCGCCATCACCTCGGCGGCGGCGCGGGTGCACGATCGCGATCGGCATGCGGGTCGCGCCGATCGGGAAGTTCTCGAGCGACCGCTGCGTCTGCGCGCCCCAGTAGCGTTCGGCCGGCACCTCGACGGGACCCAGGCTGTCGGACTCGGTGCGCGTCGCCATCGCTCCTCGCACGAACCGTATCAGGATGCGCCGGCGGCGTCAGTCGGTCGCGCCGACGTGCGGATCGGGACGGGCCCAGGTCAGCTCGTACTCGTGCCGCGTCAGCGGGCGGAAGCCCTTGCCGCGGAAGCGCGGCACGTCGGCCTGCGGAACGATGATGCACGTGGTGTACGGGCCCATCTCCTGGTCGTCCTGACCGACGAGGGCGACGTCGTGGTGATCGTCGAGGAGGTCTTGCAGCTCGCTGAAGGTGGCCTGGCCGGGATGCGCGAGCGGCGCCCACGGCGCCGGCTCGCGGACAAAGTCGCGGGGAGGTGTCATGTCGTGATCGTAACGCTTCCGCCGCGGTTGGCATTTCGCGGTGCGGCGCGCGTCACGTGTCGACCGCGGTCGACGTTTGCCCACGCGAGGTTGCACCGCGGCGATGACAGCCAACGTACCAACCCGGCGATGTCCGAAAGCGTAGGTTGCGAGCCATGAAGCGGCTCGCGTTCGCGGTGCTCGGCCTGTCTCTCCACGTCGCATGCGGCCCGTCGGTGCGCGGCGACGACGACGACGACGGCAGCGACGGCGGCGCGTCCGTGTGCCCGCGCTGCACGCCCGACAGCACCGGCTACGTCGACTGCGAGGGCAACCTCTTCGACTGTCCGATCGACATGGCGTGTGGCAACGGCGTCTGCTCCGACCCGTGCCTCGCCGCCGAGCGCAACCACTCGTCGGTCGGCTGCGAGTACTACGGCGTCGACATGGACGCGGCGATGGGGCCGCCGCAGGACGCCTGCTACACGATGTTCGTCGCCAACGTCTCGCGCGCGCCGGCGCGCATGACGATGGAGTGGAACGGGCAGCCGATCGATCTCGCGCGCTGGGCCAAGCTGCCCTCGGGCAACGGCCAGTCGCTCACGTACGGCCCGTACGATCCGGCCGCCGGGCTCCCGCCGGGTCAGGTCGCGATCATCTTCCTCGCCTACGCGCCCGGCTTCATGAACGTCGCCTGCCCGGCCGCGATCGGCGGCGCGGCGATCGGCACCGAGGCGCAGCTCTCGGGGCCCGGCCTCGGCTGGGCGTTCCACCTCACGACCGATCAGCCGGTCGTCGCGTACCAGATGCTGCCGTACGGCGGCGGCGCCGCGGCCGCGACCGGCGCGACGCTGCTCCTGCCGACGAGCGCGTGGGGCACGAACTACGTCGCGGTGAGCGCGTACGATCAGCCGGCGCCGCCGATCCCGATCGCGATGGGCCCCTCGTACAACATCGTCGCCAAGGAGGACGCGACGATGGTGACGATCCGGCCGACGTCGGCGATCGCCGGCGGCGGCGGCCTGCCCGCCGGCGACGCCGGTCAGCCGTACACGATCATGCTGAACCGCGGGCAGCACGCGCAGATCACGCAGGCGAACCCGCTCACCGGCAGCCCGATCGAGGCCAGCAAGCCGATCGGCGTGTTCGGCGGCCACCAGATCATGTCGATCGATCGCTGCTGCGGCGACCACGGCGAGCAGATGCTCGCGCCGGTGCGCGCGCTCGGCTCCGAGTACGTCGCCGCGCCGCACCCGGATCGCAAGCCCGCCGGCTCGCCCGATCCGCGCGTGTACCGCATCATCGGCGCGGTCGACGGCACGCAGCTCACGTACGAGCCCGCGGCCCTCGGCCCGGCGACGGTGAACCTCGGCCAGCTGCACGAGATCCGCACGGACGGCCCCTTCACCGTGAGGAGCCAGGACGCGGATCACCCGTTCCTGATGTTCACGTACATGACCGGCGCCGGCGAGCAGGGCGAGGGCGGCTGGGGCGACCCCGACTTCGTGCGCCTCGTGCCGCCGCTCCAGTACCTCTCGCACTACGTCTTCTTCACCGACCCGACGTACCCGTTCACCGTGCTCACGGTCGTGCGCAAGCGGAAGGACGGCGCGTTCGCCGACGTCACGCTCGACTGCCTGGGCGGCCCGATCCTCGGCTGGTCTCCCGTCGGCACCGCCGGCGAGTACGAGATCGCGTACGTCCGCCTCGTCGATCACTTCCAGCCGCAGAACGGCTGCAACAACGGCGTGCGCGTCATGGACTCGGAGGCGCCGTTCGGCGTCTGGGTCTGGGGCTGGGGCAGCGAGGACACGTCGACCGGCTGGGTGAGCTACGGCTACCCGGCGGGCGAGGCGGTGCTGCCGATCAACGACGTCGTCGTCGGGCGCGAGCCCGGCCAGCCTCAGCTCTGGGAAGCGGAGCCGTCGGGCGGCTCGATGTCGAGCAGGTAAGCGATCAGCTCGAGGTCGAGCTGGCTCGGCTCGCCCTGCTCGTCGACGATGCGGCGGCGCAGCTCGCTGCCGGCGGCGAGCGTCGGCGGCTCGACCGGCGCGGGCGGCTGCATCACCTCGGACAGCTCGAAGTCGACGTCCTCGATGTCGTCGATGTCGACGATCGCCACCGCGTGCGGCTCGCGCGGCGCCTGGCCACCTTCCCCCCGGGATGGCGTACGGGACATCACGGCCATCGTACGCGCAGCTTCCGCCGCGGTGCCACTGAAACGCGCCGAGCGATCGCGCGCCTCAGAGCGCTTCGCGTGGGCCGCTCGCCTACACGCGCGCTGCGGGATGACGGCGTGGCGGCTGCGGCGCGCACGTGTGCGAGTTGCTCGTGCGGCTGCACGTCTCGCACAGAGGAACGCCGCAGAGCGGACACTCGCAGGTCACGCTCCGTCGACAACCGTCGACACAGCAACGACGAGTCGGCGGGGTGGACTGCTCGGTCACGACGAAGTCATCCTAACGCAGGTGTAAGCCGGAAAACACGGTTCATGTCGCCTGGTCGCGCGGCGGTCGAGGAGTACGGTTCTTCGAAAGGACGGCTCCATGTTCCTCTTCCTCTACTTCGGCGTCCTCGTCCTCGCGATCGCGGTGATCGCGGGGGTGATGAGCTGGCCGTGGGCGGTGCTCCTGGGCGTGGCGCTCCTCGTCATCGAGCGGCGGCTCGTCTCGGTCAGTCACATCACGGACGGCGATGAGGCGTCCGACGAGCACGGCAAGTTCCGCGAGACGCACGGCCGCTGAGCTGACCACACGGTTATGGCGACGCCGGCAGCGGGTGCGCGACGAAGAACGTCCACATCGCGTCGGTCGCCGACAGGTCCATCGTGATGTGGCCCGACGGGAAGTAGCCGCCGCCGGGCCACGTGTGGCCGCCGCCGGTGACGGTGCACAGCGTCACCTCGCTGCCGCCGTCGCACCCGGCGTGCGTCATGCAGCGCGAGTCGCCGTTGGCGAAGCTCTCGGTCGTCGCGGCGTCGCAGCCGTTGCGCATCGCCCAGCCCGCGTCCGTGTCGACCGCGGAGCGGAAGCCGCTCGTGCCGCCGCCGTCGTACGGGACGATCGTGTCCGACGTGCCGTGGAAGTGCATCACCGGCACCGGGCGCGTCGGGTTGCAGTCGTCGATGCCCATCATGCCGGCGACGGGGGCGATCGCGGCGATGCGATCCGACAGCTCGCACGCGAGGCGATGCGAGAGGAAGCCGCCGTTGGAGAAGCCGGTCGAGTAGACGCGCCGCGGGTCGACGCAGAGCCGCGTCTCGAGCTGGTCGAGGAGCAGGGCGACGAAGCCGACGTCGTCGAGCCCGGTCTGCGCCGGCGTGCCGCAGCAGTCGCCCGCGTTCCACCCGCGCAGCGAGCCGGTGCCATCGGGCGTGACGCTGATGAAGCCCTCGGCGTCCGACTTGGCCGGCAGCCGCGTCATGTCCTCCTGCGCCTGCGCCGACATCGTGTACCCGTGGAAGTCGAGGACGACGGGCGTGGGCCGGGTCGGGTCGTAGCTCGCCGGGACGTGGACACGGATGGTGCGCGCCATGCCGGCGTGATCGAGCGTCCAGACCGCGTCGAGCGGCTGCGCCGACTTCCCCTCGCACGTCGCCGCCGTGGGCGCGTCGGCGGCGGTCGCCGCGTCGACCTCGCCATCGTCGTCACCGCCGGGCGTGCCGGCCTCGCCGCAGGCCGCGATCGCGACGCAGAGAAGAGAGGCCCGGCGCACGCGGGGACGCTAGCCCACGCCGGCCGCGGCCGTCCCTGACACACGCTTACGAACCCGGGATCGACGAGCGCACCCGCACGGGGGTGAGCGGCAGCGCCCACGGGGTCGCGCCGTCCGGGAGAGGACCTCACGGAATCCATAGGCTTTGCCCAAGCTCCAACGATTACCGTGCGGTACGCAGCTTGCTTCGCCTTCACGGTACCCGCGCGAACCCTCATGTCCGCCCCCGCTCGCTCCCCGCAGATCGCAGTGCTCGTACTCGGCGACCCGAGCGTGGTGCAGGCGCGTGCGCACGGGCTCCGGCTGCGTGGCTTTGCGGCGTTCGTCGCGCAGGACGAGGCCGAGCTGACGTGGCTCCTGAGCGTCGCGCGGGTCCGGCCGGACTACGCGGTCGTGGATCTGTCGACCACGGCGGACCCGGTGAGCGACCGCGTCACCCGGCTGGTGGCGATGGCGCGGCTCGCGACCCTCGCGAGCCTCCCCGTCGTGCTCGTCGGCGCCGGCGACGACGAGGCCCGCTTCTTCCGTCGCGTCCTGGCCCGGTTCCCGCGCGACCCGGGCGACGCGGCGATCCTCTCCGTCCTCGCGAAGTCGGCCGCCTGATGTCGCAGGACGACTTCCTCTCCTGGCCGGATGACGTGCAGGCGCTCATCGACGACGTCGAGACGGTCGAGGGGCTCGACCTCATGTGCCTGGTCGCGCGCGATCCGGCGGCGGCTTGGCGCGTCGAGCAGCTCTCGGACGAGCTCGCCGTCGATCGCTACCTCGTCGAGGACTCGATCCGTCGGCTCGTCGCCAAGGGCCTCCTCGATCGCGCGGCGGACGGCACGGTCCGTCCCCTGCTGCCGCCCGCGCGCATCGGCACGATGAGCGAACTGACGCGCCTCTCCGAGCACGATCGCGCCAACGTGCTCGGCGCGATCGCGTACTTCTCCATCGGCCGCATCCGCACTTCGGCGGCGCGGGCGTTCGTGCGCAAGCCGCCGCCGGATCCGGACGAGAGCTAGCGCGCGCGGGCACGGCGCTTGCTCCTCGCGAGCGTGATGCTCGCGTTCACCGCCGACGAGCTGGACACGGTCGACGCCGTCGAGATCCCGTGGCGCGTCGGCGAGCTCGTCGCCGATCAGTACGTCGTCCGCAAGCAGATCGGCCTCGGCGGCATGAGCACGGTCTGGGACGCGTACGACCGGGTGATGAAGCGCGCGACGGCGCTCAAGACGACGCTCGCGTGCGACAGCGCCGCGACGCTCGTGACGCGCGAGGCGCGCGCGCTCGCCTCGGTGCGCCACCCCGGCGTCCCGGTGCCGTACACCGTCGGCTGCTACCGCGGCTGGACGTTCCTCGCGCTCGAGCGCCTCTACGGCATGTCGCTCGAGCACCGCATCCACG
>JAIOII010000593.1 GCA_019912685.1 Kofleriaceae bacterium | reverse complement strand
GCGCGCCGAGCTTGCGGATGACGAGCTCGCTGCTCGTGACCTCGCCGGCGCCGAGCCGCGCCCGCGCCTCCTCGGTCGCGCGCTGCTCGACGACGGTCGCCGCGGTGTCGACCTCGGGCCTCACGTACACGCGATAGCTCGAGGCGAGGAGCCTCGAGCCATGGCTGTCGACCCCGGGTCGCAAGGTCAGCCCGACGTTGGTCCCGACGATGGGCACGCCTCCGACCGTCTGCTGCATCGACACGTGGGTCAGCGTGTTGCCGCCCGCGGTCGACGAATCGGTCTGGAAGCGCAGCGCGAACTCGTCATGGTCCAGCTCGTCGAGGACGCCGCCGACCGACCGCAGCATCGCGGGGAGCACATCCTCCACCTTCAGGTCCTGGTAGCCCGCGAACGCGCGCACCGGATCCCGGTGCAGTCGCCCACCGACGGCCATCTCGGGCGCAGGATCATCGAGGGTTTCACTGCCACAACCAGCGATCGCGATCAGCAACACGCATCTCCACGACGAGCGGGGCATCGTTCGGCTCCTTTCCGGCGCCCTTCTGGTTCAGCAAGGGCGGGGCCGATCAGCGTGCTTGCGAAGTCAATCGCTTGCGGGCGCGCCGGCATCCCTCGCTGTCGATCACGGTCGGCGATCGTGCTCGCGCCAGGGCAGCGGCGCGAGCACGTCCTCCGCGCGCTGCGCGAGGCTCGCGTCGACGGTGCCCGCGAGCGCCGCGCGCAGCGCAGCGGCGAACGTGAGCGCGTCGTCGAAGCGATCCTCGGGCCGCTTGGCGAGGCCGACGGCGAGGAGGTCGTCGACCGAGCCGGGCAGCGCTGGCTGTGCGCGTGTCGGGCGCAGCGGCATCGTGTGCACGACGCGGTAGATCGTGCTCGCGACGTCGGGGCCGCCGAACGGCGGGCGCCCGGTGAGAACCCGGTAGGTGACGGCGGCCAGCGCGTACAGATCCGCCCGATGGTCGATCGCGCCGCCGGTCGCCTGCTCGGGCGCCATGTAGCCCGGCGTGCCGACCATGCGGCCCTCGGTCAGCGTGCCGTGGCTCGAGATCAGCTTCGAGATGCCGAAGTCGACGATCTTCCAGACATGGCGCCGCGCGGTCTCCTGGTGACGGACGATGTTGCTCGGCTTGAGATCGCGGTGGACGATCTTCGCCGCGTGGGCGGCGGCGATCCCGCGCGCGACGTGCTCGACGAGCTCGATCACCTCGGCGGTCGTGAGCCCTTCCGATTCGCGCAGGATGGCCGATAACGACGTGCCGCGAAGGCGCTCCATCGCGATGTACTTGACCGGCTCGTGCGGGCCTGCGACCTCGAGGACGCGGACGAGCTGCGGCGAGCTCACGGCGGCGGCGAGCTCGATCTCGCGGAGGAAGCGCTTCACCAGCTGCGGGTTGGCGAGCGCGGTCGGCTGCAGCAGCTTGACCGCCGCGGGCTCCTGGGTGGTCGCGTGGACTGCCTCGTAGATCTCACCGCTCGCACCGCGGCCGAGCACGCAGCCGAGCCGGAACGATCCGATGGTCAGCCCCGAGTAGCGGCCGAAATCGCCGCGCTGGCGCACGCGCTGGAGAGTTGCGCGCCGCACGACGCGGCCGAGGAAGAAGGACGCGATCGTGATCGACTGGATGAACCCCAGGCCGATCAGCTTCTCCGCGACTCCCCCCTCGGGCCGCGTCGTGACGAGGCCCCGATCGGCCATCACGCCGAACGCGACGAGCCCGCCGATCGCGCCGTGCATCAGGCACGCGAGCGACGCCATGATGATCACCGCGCGCCGCGACTGGTCGAGCGAGAACATGAAGCCGCCGAGCGAGACCACCATCGCCGCCGCCGAGAATGGGCCGAAATACAAGAAGCCGCCGCCGATCGCGATGATCGCGAGGTAGCCGAAGTACGCGCCCTCGCTCGGCCGGTAGTTGTCGGGTTCGCGCAGGCGCCAGAGCCAGGGAACGCCGCCGGCGAGCAGCACGCCGCAGCCGACCCACAGGACGCACCTGGCGACCGGATCGCCGGGCATGAACAGGACGAGCAGCGACGCGGCCAGCGCGATCGAGCACGCGTACCCGGCGAACACGCGCGCCCGGCGGACCTCGGCGCCGCGGACGAAGTCCTCCGGGGTGGCGTTCGTGTCGCGCCGCGCGCTGCCGACTTCGGTCGTCAGATCGTGCACCGTCGGCGGCACCGGCGCGGAGATCGCTCGCGGTGATTCCGGTGAAGTCGCGTCCGACGTCGGCACGGCGTCGCCCGGCTGCAAGAACGCAGCCTCCCCGAGAGCTCCCGTCACTCGGAGGTCATCAGGTGCTCGATGATGTCGGTGACCTCGTCGGCGGCGGTCTCGGCGCCAGCGATCGCGCGCACCGTGCGACGGAGGTCGGCGGCCGTCCGGCGGGGATGCGCCACGATCAGCGGGATCTCGGAGTCGCTGCGCGACGGGCTGCCGTGCCACGAGTGGTAGCGGCCGGAGAAGTAGAAGCGGCGGCCGGCGTCGGGCTCGGCGCCGTTCTTCGCGACGAGGAGGATGTCGCCGGCGTGATCGCCGCGCGGGCCGACCGCGAGATCGCGCAGGCGGCTCGCGACCTCGATGTACTCGGGCCGCGGGTGCGCGGCGAGGTGGGCGTCGATCGGCTCGGTCTCGCCGCCGCCCGTGTAGACGGCGAACGCGCCGTCGCGGCGAACCAGCACCAGATCGATCCACGGCTGCGCGCGAAAGGCCTCGGCCAGCGGGGCGACGTCCTCGCGGAACCGCGGCGGCCGCGTCCAGTCGCACACGTCGCGCGCGCGCGGACAGGTCGAACGGTCGGCGAGGTAGACGTAGGCGAGCGCCCCGCCGTACGCGAGGACCGTGTCGAAGTCGTGGTCCTCGTCGACGTCGAGCTCGAACGGCCGCAGGCGATAGCCGGCGGCGCGGACGATCGCGGGCGGCTCGTCGGGCTCGTCGGACGTGCCGAGCGCATGCACGTCGTCGTGGAGCACCTCGGTCTGGCCGTGGTCGGAGACGACGACGACGTAGCGGTCGCGGCGGGCGCCGCGCCGGTCGAGCGCGGCGGCGAGCTCGCCCACGAGCGGATCGAAGATCGTCGTCAGGTAGTGGCGCCGCGCCTCGTCGGGCCCTCGCTTCGAGCCGTGCGCGAAGTAGTCGGCGCCGGCGAGGTAGAGCGTCAGGACGTGGGGCGCCGCCTCGTCCTCGAGCTCCTCGATGACGTTCTCGACCACCTCCTCGTCGAGCTCGGCGAACATGTCGAGGTCGTCCTCCTCGTCGTCGTCGTCGAGGAACGCCTTGAACGCGTCGGCGATCACGGTGCGGTTCGCGAGCAGGAGCCGGTCGGCGCCGCGGTGGTACGGGCTCATCGCGACCCAGATGCTGAGGTCGTGGCGGCCGCGGCGCAGACGCTCGTACAGCGTGGGCACGCCCAGGAGGTCGTTGGCGTACCCGTCGGTGTACGACTGGAGCACGACGTCGGGCGCGAACACGCTGACCGGGGCGGGCGCGGCGAGCCGTCGCTCGGCGCGGATGAAGTACTCGTTGCCGGCGACGCCGTGCCGCGCCGGCGGCTCGCCGGTGAAGATCGTCGCCCACGAGGTCATGGTCGACGACGGCAGCGGCGCCAGCGCCGTATCGTCGAGGTACGCATGCGGCAGCTCGCCGTCGCGGATGCCGCCGAGCAGCCCGGCGAGGTGCGGCAGCTCGTTGCGCCGGAGCATGTCGTAGAGGAGGCGGCGATCGACGCCGTCGATCGCGAGCAGGAGCACGGTCGGCTCGCCCGGCTTCGCCGGCTCCCCCTCCGTGTTGGCGCGGAGGTCCTTCGAGTCGCCCGTGACCAGCAGCTCCAGGAAGCGCGGCACGACCCAGAGCACGGCGACGATGCCGGCGATCACGATCGCACTCGCGATCAGGAGCACGATCGCGACCCGACGTCGGAGCTTCACCGTCGCGTACGAACCCATGAACGAGATCCGTTGCGAGGGGCGTGCCAGGCGCCGTCAGCGGTATCGTCAGCGGGTGACGAAGCGGGTCCTCGCCGTGAGCGTGCTCCTCCTGTGGGTCTCGTCGCGGACGGCCGACGCGGACGACTGCCACGCGGTCGCGAAGGGAACCGCCCTCTACGTCGACGAGATGGCCGAGACCCGTGCCGGCAAGACGACGGCGGACGTGGTCGGCTGGTTCGGGCGGGAACCGCTCGGCGCTCCGACGATCGCGCTGAAGCTCGTGGCGCTCGATGGCGACGAGGTCCAGCGCGAGCTGAGCGTGTACGTGCGGCGAGGTGACGCCAGGGCCGTGGCATGTCCGTCGCCATGGCGGCGAGGGGAGGGCGAGCGCGTGGCGCTCACGTGGCCGGATGCCCGTCACGCGGGCCAGGCCGTGAGGACGACGATCGCCGGACGCATGAAGAAGGCGAAGCGGGCGCACGGACGCGCGTGCTTCGCCGCCGGCGTACCCGGCGTGTCGGCGACGGTGTGCGCGGATGTGGCGGCGCGACGCGACGCCGCGTGCGTGGCCGTCGCGGCCGGCAAGCCGGTCTACACGCGCCCGTCGACGAAGCACCGGCTCGGCGAGACGACCGAGCAGGTGGTCGCGACGATGAACGCCCGCGTCGGTTCGATGCTCGCGGTGTGGTTCGAGGACGCGGACGCCTCGATCCCGGGCTATGTCCGGGTCTCGGACACGACGCCGGCACCCTGCCCCGACGCCGACGCCGTCGGATCGTTGCACGCCATCCCGCCCTATCCCGCGCTCCTCGCCGACGGCACGTACGCCGGCTTCCGGACGTTCGGCCCCGGGCTCCTCGGCGCGCCGAAGCCCGACGTGCGTACGGTCCGCGGCCGGACGCTGAGCTGCGGGCCGACCTCGCCCGCGCCGGGGCTACGCGCGACGATCTGCATCGAGACGTCCGCCGATCCGTGAGCTCAGTTGAGCTGCGTCGCCGTCAGCTGCTGCGTGACGCCACCCTCGCCGAGAAGGATCCCGACGTTCATTTCGCCCGCCCGCGCGGCGAGTCGGTACGTGTGCGTGCCGGCAGGCGGGGTGTCGACGAAGGTGAACGAGACGGGTAGGTTGTCGTTGATCGCGCTCGACGCGATCTGCATGCCGTACAACGCGTGACCGAGGTTGGTGCCGTTGCGCGTGATCGTGAGGAGGCCCCACGAGTTGTACGGCCCGAGGTTGCCGGTCGTCGGGTTGTAGTTCGTGTTCACCGTGAGCATGACGGGCTTGCCGTGCGTCGTCACCGTGACCGCGAGGCCGGGCACGTCGACGAACGTCGTGCTCGTCGTCGCGAACTGCGTGTTCGTCGCCGCCGCCGCGTGCGTCGGATCGGCGACGATCCGGCCGGCGACGTGGAGGCGCTCGGCAGGTGCGTCGGTGCCGACGCCGACTCTGCCGTTGGCGCCGACGTGGAGATCGATCGTGGGCGCCGCCGTGCCGGCGGCGTCGAAGCGGGCGACGCCGAATGTCTGCGACGCCGAGCCGATGAAGAGCCCGCGCACGGACTGTGTGCCGGCGGTGGCGCCGGTGCCGAACAGCACGGCGCTGTTGCTCGCGGCCGGACCGTGGAACTCGGCGACGCTACGGACGTTCCATGCTGACGAGATCACGCGACCGAAGCCGTTCACGTGGAGCTTTCCCTGTGGCGTGGTCGTGCCGATCCCGACGGCGCCCTCACCGTCGACCACCAGGGGATCGAGGCGGGCGAGCTCGGTGTTCAGCGCCGTGAAGTTGGCGTTGAGATCATTGGCCGTCAGCGTCTCGCCGCTTGTCCACGACCGGAGGATCGCCGCGGCGCGCGAGGCGGCAGGGACACCGAGCACGATCGCGAGCGGGACGCCCACGAGCAGGCCGATGCGAGTCGCACGATGAGTGATGAGCGTGTCGGGTTCGCGGTCCATTCGGGTCTCCTTCGTCACAGGCGGCAGCCATCGATACGCGACTCGTCGAGCACGCACGGATCGATCGGGGGAAGCGGCGCGTCGACGGCGGCGTCGGGTAGCGGACCGTCCGGGGTCTCCGCCGCGTCGGCGGGGGCATGGTAGGTCCCGCAGGCCGCGGCAAGCGCGACCAGCGCGCACAGGACCCAGCTGCGAGCTCGACTCGTCTCCATGCCCTCCAGGCGCAAGCCGCGGGCGATCTACACCATCGCGCGCGCGATTTCTCGCAAGTGCGCGGACCCGTGGCGAGATCAGGCCTGCTGCATGTGGTGGTGGAGCCAGGTCACCGCGAAGCGTAGGTCGCGGTTCACCGTGTTGATGTGGACGTCGAGGGCGGCGGCGACCTCGGCCTGGGTCATTCCTCCGAAGTAGTGGAGCTCGACCGCGCGCGCCTTGCGTTCGTCGTGCTCCGCGAGTGCGCGAAGCGCCTCGTCGAGGCGGAGCAGGTCGTCCGGGCGATCGACGGCGAGCGTGCGGTCGTCGAGCGACAGGGGGCGCTCGCCGTTGCCGCGCTTCACGGCGCCGCGCCGGCGTGCGTGGTCGAGCAGGATCTGGCGCATCGCGCGCGCTGCGATGCAATAGAAGTGCACGCGGTCGTTCCACTCCGGCGACTCGCCGGCCGCGAGCAATCGGAGGTACGCCTCGGAGACGAGGTCGGTCGCCTGGAACGTGTGCCCGGGGCGTTCGCCGCGCAGGAACGTCTGGGCGAGGCCGCGCAGCTCCTCGTACACGCGCGGCATCAGCTCGTCGAGCGCACCGGCGTCACCGGCACGCCAGGCGCGCAGCAAGACCGTCACGGTACGAGGCCCCCTTTCCATCGAGCGATCATCCCCGCGGCCTAACACCTGCGTCAAGCGCGGTCTAGCGCGCGCGTACGAGCCGCCCGTCGACGAGGCTCCACGGTGAGCGCGACGCCGCCATCTCCAGCACCTCGTGCGCCGGCCGGCCCTCGCGCTCGACGGCCCACGTGCGGACCGTGCCGGCGTGACTGACCGTGAGGGTGCGCGTCCCGTCCGCGCTCCACCAGACCTGCATGATCGAATGAGGCTGGCGGCGGATCGCGAGCTGCTGCCCGGTCGCCGGGTCCCACAGGCGAGTCGTCTCTTCGTCGCCGGACGTCGCGAGCATCTCGCCGTCGGGCGACCACTCGATCATGGTGACCGGCCCGGTGTGTCCCTCGAGCGAGCGGAGCCGCGCGCCGGTGCGCGCGCTCCACAGCGAGACCTCGCCGTCGTGCCCGGCGGAGGCGACGACGCGGCCGTCCGGGCTCAGGCTCGCGTACAGGTACTGTGTGGTGCCGCCGGGGATCGCGCGCACGAGCGCGCCGGTCGCGGCGTTCCAGATCCGCAGGGTGCGGTCCCATCCCGCGGTCACGACGAGCGCGCCGTCGCGGCTCCACGTCGCCGAGAGCACGCGGTGCGGGTGTGCGAGCGTGCGCACGTGCGCCCACGTGCGCGCGTCCCAGATGTGCGCTCGTCCGTCGTCGCTCGCCGTCACCAGCTGAGCCCCGTCAGGGCTGAACACCGCGCCGTTCACGTGCGCGTCGTGGCCGTCGAGGCTCCCGACGTGGCTGCCGTCGGCGGCAAAGACGAGGGCCGTGCGCTCGTCACCGCAGATCACGAGGTGCTGGCCGTCGCGGCTCCACTCGACGTCGAGGAGCCGCGTGGCAGGAACGTCCAGCGAACGCACCCGTGCGCCGGTCGCCGCGTCGAAGATCGCGGCGCCTCGCCCGACCGCCGCGATGTACCGCTCGTCCGGCGACCACTTCGCCGAGTAAAGGTACATGCCGGTGTCGAGCTCGGTGATGAGTGGCTCGCGCGTGACGCGCCAGCGTCGGAGATCGGTGCCGGACGCGGTCAGGAGGACGCGGCCGTCGGGCGAGAAGCGAGCGTCGATCGCGCCACCGACCGAGTGCGGCGTGTCGCCGGCGGCGGCGAAGGACTCGAGCAGCACTTCGAGCTCGCCGGTCGCCGTGTTCCAGATGCGAAACGCGTGGTCGCCGCCGGTCGTCACCAGGCGCGCGCCGTCCGGGCTGAACGCGACCGCGCGCACGTACAGGCCGTTCGGGTGGAGGAGCGTCGCGCGAGCCTGCCCCGTGTGCGCGTCGAACACCCGCACCGTGCCATCCCAGCCGTACGTGGCGACGAGCTGCTCGGTCGCGTCGAGCGCGAAGATCACCGGCTTGGGGCTGTCTCCGAGCGTCGCGCGTGACGCGCCCGTGCGGTGATTCCACACGTGTACCGCCCCGTCGAGCGTGACGCCGAGCAAGCGGTCGTCGGATGCGAGGCGCAGCTGGAGGACATCGTCCGCGCCGGCGGAGAGCTCGGCCACCGCCGCGCGCGTCGCGACGTTCCAGCGAACGATCGACCCGTCGTCGTGTCCCACGAACGTGGCGCTCCCGTCGGCGGTGACGACGGCGGCGGTCGCGCGCGGCTCGCCCTCGCGTGCATCGAGCGCGAAGCGCTCGCTGCCATCGGTGAGGTCCCAGACGGCGAGCTTGCCCTCGTGGTTCACCGCCGCGACGTGTCGGTCGTCGACGTGCAGGTGCGCGATCTCCACGCTGGGCGGTCGTCTGATCGCCTTCACGCGCAGCACGTCCCAGCGATGGATCGCGCGTCCCGACACGACGTCGAACACCATGATATCGCCGCGATGGCCCGCCGCGACGAGTCGGGTGCCGTCCGGCGTGAACGTCGGGAACGCGATCAGCTCGTCACCCACGTCGAGCCGGGCCCGGACCCGCAGCGCATCGTCGAGCAGCACGAGGTCGCCGCGCCAGCTCGACACGGCGACGGTCTTGCCGTCCGCCGACCACGCCGTGCCATGGATGCCGGCGCGCAACACGAAGGGCGCGCCGAGCTGTAACGCGAGCGGCCGGCTCGCCTCGGCGAGCAGGAAGCGGATCGATGGCGTGTCCTCGCCTTGGCGCAGGACCTCGGCGAGATAGGGCAGGGCCCGGCTCGCGCGGCCGGTCCCGAGCTCGCGCAGCGCCTGCACGACGAGGAGCGTGCGGGTTCGCTGCTCGGCGATGCGCGACTGCGCGGTCGCGCGACGGGCCTGGCGCAACGACACCACCGTCGCCGTCGCCAGCGCGCTCGCCGCGACCAGCACGAGGGCGAGCGCGCCGCGGTGACGCCGCGCGAACTTGCCCGCGCGGTATCCGAAGGTGGCCGCGCGCGCGGCGACGGGTTGGCCGCAGAGATAGCGCTCGAGATCATCGGCGAAGGCCGCGACCGACGGATAGCGGGTCGTGGGTGACTTCTGCAGCGCGCGCATGACGATGTTGTCGAGATCGCCCGCGACTTCGCGGCGGTCGGTGGCCGGCGCGACCGCGCTCGGGCGCGGCGGATCGACCTCGCAGATCGCGCGCAGCGTCGCGAGCATGTCGTCACCCGCGCGCTGCGGGGGCCGGCCGGTCAGGACCTCGTAGAGCACTGCGCCGAGCGCGTAGACGTCGGTCGCGACGGAGACAGGCTCGCCCCGCGCCTGCTCGGGGCTCGCGTACTCGAGTGTCAGGAGCGCCATCCCGGTGCGCGTCTGTGCCTCGCGCCCGCCGGGATCGAGCAGCTTGGCGATCCCGAAGTCGAGGAGCTTGGGGACGCCGTCCTTGTCCACGAGGATGTTGCTCGGCTTGAGATCGCGGTGCACGACGAGGTGCTGGTGCGCGTGCTGGACGGCGGCGCATACCTGGCGGAGCAACGCGACGCGCGCGGCCACCGGGAGATCGCGCGCGTGCTCGGTCAGGGGCACGCCCTCGACGTGCTCCATCACCAGGTACGGGACGCCGCCGCCGCCGGTGGTCCCGCCGTCGAACAGGCGCACGATGCCCGGATGATCGAGGCTGGCCAGGATCTGCCGCTCGTCGCGCAGCCGCGCCACCTCGGCCGGCGACGCGCTCCCTCGGCGCAGCACCTTGATGGCCACGACGCGGAGGAACTCGGTGTCGTCGCGCACTGCGCGGAAGACGGTCCCCATGCCGCCTTCGCCGATGAGCGTGGTGATGCGGTACGGCCCGAGTCGCGTGCCGATAAGTGCGGAGGGCAGCGTGGCTGCTGCGGCAGGGGCGATCTCGGCGGCGGCCTCGGCAATCACGCCTCGAACCGCGACGGCGGCGCCCGCCGCGCTCTCGACGAGCGCCGTGACCTCGGCGCGCAGCGCATCATCGTCGCCGCATGCGCGCGCCAAGAACGGCTCGCGCTCGCCAGGTGGAAGCTCCACCGCCTGGGCGAACAGCTCCTCTAGCAGGCGCCACCGCGTGTCCGGCAAGCCTGGGCATCATCTCATGGCACCCGGCGCGGCGTCGAACAGCGCCGCCGCCGCGTCCTCGGCGGACAGCTCGAGCCAGGTGATGCCGAACGTCTGCAGGAGGATGCCGCGCGCGCGGGTGAGGGAGCGCGCGACGAGGAAGGAGCGAGGGCGCGGCGGCGCATGGTCGGGCGCGCGTCGCTCGATCACGTGCTGCCAGAGCACGGCCTCGTCGAGGGTCGTGCCGACGAAGACGAAGGGCGCGTGCTCGAGGTCGAGCGCGAGCTGCTCGTACGCCGGCTGGCGATCGCACAGGCGCGCCGCGTACTGCAAGGTCGAGAAGGTCACGTGGTCGACGTCGTGACCGACCATGCCGTTCAGGTGGACGACCTCGACCGCTCCGTCGGAGGACGGCCGCGGGTCGGCGCGGTCCACGGCGAGCGCCGACACGCTGACGAGCCGGTGCGGCAGCTGGCAGCAGCGCGCGACCGCGGCCTCGACGTCGTCGACGTTGAGCGTGTAGATGCGCCGCCAGGGCGCCGCCAGCCACGCGGCGACGTGCCACGGCACGTCGTCGGCGACCGTGAGCCGCTCGTCGAGATAGCGCCGGACCGCGTCGCGGTCGCGCTGGAGTGCCACGTCGAAGAGGTCGGCGAGCGAGCTGCCGTCGTGAGGCTCGGCGCCGAACAGCTGCTGCCACAGCTCGGCGCTCATCTCCTCGGAGGTCGGCAACGCCCGGCCCGCGCGATCGCGCATCCCGCGCGAGAACCCGGCGCCGGTGAACAGGATCGCCTCGCCCGACGTCGTGGTGTCGAGCAGCTCGGCCAGCTCGCGCGAGCGCGAATGCATCACCGTGCGGTGATGCCATCGTCGTGCCACGCCGCGCGCGGCACCGGGCACGACCCCTGCATCGGGTCGCGGTCATGACGACGCTCGGCCTCCTGGCGGCGTGTCCGGACTGCCCGATCGGGCGCGAGGCGCGCGGCCTCGTGTTCTCCGATGCGTTCTGGAGCAACGCCGGGCTCGCGCTGCTGCCGTTCGTCGTCGTCTCGATCGCGGTCGTCTGGTTCGTGCGCCGCGTCGATCGTTCACCGGAGAAGGGATCAACATGCGACGTGAAGAGATCAAGACCGGTCCGCTGATCGCTGCAGGGCTCGTGCTCGGCGTCGGGCTCGGCGGCTTCGTCGACGGCATCGTGCTGCACCAGATCCTGCAGTGGCACAACATGCTGTCGAGCTGGACGCCACCCGTCGACCTCGTGACCATGAAGTACAACATGGTCTGGGACGGGCTCTTCCACGCGCTCACGTGGACGATGTGCGCGGTCGGCGTCGCGCTCCTGTTCCGCGCCGGTCGGCGCGCCGACGTGCCGTGGTCGGGACGGCTGCTCCTCGGCTCGATCCTGGGCGGCTGGGGGCTGTTCAACCTCGTCGAGGGCGTGATCGATCATCAGCTCCTCGGCCTCCACCACGTCCGTCCCGGCGAGGCGCAGCTCGCCTGGGACCTCGCCTTCGTGCTCGGCGGCGGCGTCGGCCTGATGCTCGTCGGCTACCTCGTCGCCCACGGCCTCTCGAGCGAGCGCTACTTCCGCCTGTTGCGATCGACGATGGCGACGAGGATGAGCACGAACGCGAGCAGCCGCGCGAGGTAGAGCTCGCTGTGGGGCTCGCTGTCCGCGGTGGTGGTGGCGGCGACGGCGCCCCAGTTCACGCCGAGCAGGATCATCGCGCTGGCGAAGAAGAGGTGGAAGCGGTCGCGCGTGCGGCTCCAGAACCGAAAGAAGAACACCGACGCGAAGAAGCAGCTCGCGATGAGTCCGCCGAAGAGGATGAGGCGCAGCGAGTCGCTCATTGCTCCTCCCAGATGAGGCCCATCACGAGGAGGGCCATGCCCACGAGCCCCGTCGCCGTGCGCGGCAGGGAGAGGTCGATGCTCGGCACGATCAGCGCGTCGACGAACAGGAGGATGTTGTTCCCGGCGAGGCCGGCGAAGCCGAGCGCGCTCCACATGAGCATGCGCGAGCGGTTGCGCAGGTAGGAGCGCGTCAGGAGGACCGCGCAGAGCGTGCTCGTCACGGCACAAAGCACGTAGATCAGCTCAGCCATCTCCGTCCTCCTTCTTCCGCGAAAGGATGAACGCGTCGGAAAACTTGCGGGCGGTGAGGCCGCGAAGCCGGCGAAGCGCGAGCTCGTTCAGGATGCGGAGCATGCTGAGCGGATCGCGCGCGTAGAGCTCCAGCATGGTCTGGATGGTCGAGGCGTGGCCTCCCTCGACGGCAGCGCGATATCGATCGCCGTCCTCGTGCAAGATGATCCCGTGCGACGTGAGCTCGGTCAGGGTGGTCGCGATTTCCCCTGATGGCAGCTGCAGGTCGTCGGTGATCGTGGCGACGGTCAGCGGCTCGTCACGACGGAGCCAGATGCGGCGCACCACCTCGAACTTCTCGAACGAGTCGATCTTGCGCTCGAGGAGGTCGCGCATCGCCGGCGTGATCACGCTGTCGGGTGGTTCTGCGATCGCTCGTCTCCCAACTGTCGACGGCCAAAAGGTACACTACGACGCGAAGGCATGAAGAGCTGGCAACCACAAAGCGAAGCCCTGCAATACATGCAGAAGGTGTGGGCGCTGGCGCACGCCCTCGACGTCCGCTCGAAGCGGATGGCGCGGACGATCGGCGTCACCGGACCACAGCGCCTCGTCCTCCGTCTCATCGGCGAGATGCCCGGCGCCACCGCCGGCATGCTCGCACGCTCCCTCGATCTGCATGCGAGCACGCTCACCGGCGTGCTGAGCCGGCTCGAGGCCCGACGGCTGATCACCCGGCGCGTCGATCCCGAGGATCGCCGCCGCGTCCGCTTCTCGCTGACCGCCGCCGGACGGCGCATCGATCGCGAGCGCTCGGGGACGGTCGAGGCCGCGGTCCGGCGCGCGCTGTCTCGCGTCTCCGATCAGAAGGCGAGCGCCTCGGAAGAGGTGATGGCGATCCTGGTGGAGGAGCTGCTGCGCGATCTCTGAGCTGGCACGTGAGGTGCAGCCATCTCCATGGCAAGAGCCAGGAGATGAGGACCATGGACATGCAACGAGCGGATGCCGGCGCGACGTCGTCACTGGGCGAGGTCGTGCGCCGGATCGGCGACGATGTGAAGACCATCGCGAGCGACGAGCTCCAGCTCGCCAAGATCGAGCTCTCGCGAGGAATGAAGACCGCGGCCGCGGACGCGGCGGCGATCGTGCTCGGGGGCGTCGTCGCGCTCATCGGGTTCGGGATGCTGTGCGTCACCGCCGTGGTCGCGCTCGAGCCGATGATCCCGCCGCTGTGGGCGCGGATGCTCATCATGGCGGCGATCTACCTCGTCGCCGGCGGCGCGGTCGCCGCCATCTTCACGAGGAAGCTCAAGACGGACGCCAACCCGGCGAAGTCGGATGCGGTCGAGGAAGCCAAGGCCACCGTCGAGAACATCAAGCGCGGCCTTTCGCCGGACAGGGTGCAACATGCCAAGTGAGCAGCAGCTCGAATACGAGATCGCGCTCGCGCGCAACGACCTCGAGCACAACCTGGCCGAGCTCCAGCTGGTCGTGCGCGACAAGCTCGATGTGCGCAGGCGAGCGCGCGATGCCTACGAACGCGCGAGGCGATCGATGCGGGCGTTCGCCGAGCGCAACGTCGTGATCGCGACCGTCGCCGCCTTGCTCGGCGGCTTCTGGTTCGGCCACCGCCGCCGCCGCGCCTGATCACGCCGGGTGCGCGAGGGCGACGTCGGGGTGGAGCGCGAACCACGTCATCGCCTTGGCGACGTCGTCGACGAGCGGCTTGCGTTCGTCGAGCCAGCGCGTGATGAAGCCGGCGAGCTCCACCTGCCCGGAGGCGTCCGCCGCATGCTGGAGCATGAGAGCGACGTCGATGCCGTGGCGCAGGCCCACGAGCGTGCCGCGGTACGATCGCTCCTCGTCGACGAAGCGGTCGAGGACGCTCGCGCGGGCGCGCGAGAACAGGCGGCCGACCACGCGTCCCAGGCGTCCGCGCGTGATGCTGCGCTCACGCGCGAAGCGGCGGAGCTCGCTGTTGACCTGGCGCGCGTGTGCGGCGCACGCACGCAGGGCGCGGCCGGGATCGGTGTCGCCGAGGCGACGAGCCTCCCGGATGCAGTGGAGCTGCGCCGATCGCTCGCTCTGCATGAGCTCCTCGAGCAACGAGCGGATCATGCGCTGGTGGTTCTCGACGGTTTCGGGATCGGGACGTTCGGGTTCATGCGGGTCATGCATGCTGCGAGCGGCGTGCACGTGACGCGCCAGGTCACGCGAGCTCGTCGAGCCAGGCGTCGAGCTGCGGCGTGATCTGCTGGACGTCGACGGAGTTGAGGCCGAGGGCGCGCGCGTAGCGAAGGATCGTGCGTCCCTCCTGGGCGTTGATGTCACCGTCGACCTCGGCGACCTCGAGCGCGTCGGCGACCAGGGCGCGCCCGATCTCGCGCGCCGACGAGGTGCCCGCGTCACGATAGCTGTTGCGGCCCGTCACGGCGGCCGCGAGCCCCTCGGGCGTGACCGCCGCGAAGAACAGCGCCTCGGGGTCGACCGGCTGACGCGACCGCGCCGCGATCACCTGCGAGAGGCGCGCGGCCTCCTCGGGGTTGATCTCGCGGTCGGCACGGGCGATCGCCGCGAGCGCCTCCACGTAGACCGCGACGAGCGCGTCGTCGAGCTGGAGCGGGGTCGGCATGCGTCCATCGTACATGGCGGGCGACGGACGGCGTGCTAAGCGCATCACACGAGGATGGACCCCGCGCGGATCGAGGAGTTACGCCGGTACCAGGCCAGCAGCCGGCGCATCCAGCGCTGGAGCCTGCGCGCGATGGTCGCGGGCCTCGGTGCCGGCGCCGTCGTCGGCGCGGTCCTGGGCGCCCAGGTCGGGCTACCGGTGGCGGCCATCGCGGTCATCGTCGGGGGCGCCGGCTTCTGGATCACGCGCGGTCATATCGAGGAGTTCGAGCAGCAGCTCCGCGCGCGGCGGCGACCGTGACACGAATCGGCTACAACGGTGGATGGGCCGGCGCCGCGAAGGTCTCTACACGATCGGCTACGAGGGCCGGAGCGTCGACGAGCTGATCGCGGAGCTGGTCGGCGCGGGCGTCGACCGCGTGATCGACATCCGCGCGCTGCCGCTGTCGCGCCGGCGCGGCTTCTCGAAGACCCCGCTGCGCGACGCGCTGGCCGCGGCGGGCATCGACTACGTGCACCTGAAGGAAGCCGGCAATCCGTACCGCGAGCTGCGCGACGATCCCGAGCGCTGCCTGGCGCTCTACCGCGCGCACCTCGACGAGTCGCCGCAGGTGGTGGCGCACGTCATGGAGGCGGCGGCCGGCCATCGCGCCGCGCTCCTGTGCCTCGAGCGGGAGCCCGACGGATGCCATCGTTCGATCGTCGCCGCCGCGCTCGCGCGGCGCATGAAGACGAAGGCGATCGACCTCTAGTGCGATAGCCTCGGGCGATGAGCAGCGACCTGCGATCGACGTTCGACGGGAGGAGCATCGGGGCGTATCGCGCGGCGGCGGCGGGCGAGCGCCGTGGCGGCGTCGTCGTCGTGCAGGAGATCTTCGGCGTGAGCGCGCACATCCGCGAGCGGTGCGACGCGTTCGCGGCGGCGGGGTACGACGCGATCGCGCCGTCGATCTTCGACCGCATCGAAGCGGGGTTCCAGGCGCCGCTCGACGCGGCGGGGTTGCAGAAGGGGCGGGCCGCCGTCGACGCCTCGCCGTGGGAGCAGGTGGCCGGGGACGTCCAGGCCGCGATCGACGCGCTGGCGCCGCCGGTGTTCGTGACCGGGTTCTGCTACGGCGGCGCCGTGACATGGCTCGCGGCCGCGCGCTGTCGTGGCGTGACGGCGGCGAGCGCGTTCTACGGCCGGCTCATCAACAGCCTTCTCGACGACGCGCCGCGCGTGCCGATCGTCCTCCACTACGGCGAGCGCGATCCGAGCATCCCGGCCGCGGCGGTCGCGCAGGTGCGCGAGCGCTATCCCGGCGTGCCGGTGCACCTGTACCCGGCGGGGCATGGCTTCTGCCGCCGGGGCAGCGCCGATTACGACCCGGGTAGCTGCGTGCTCGCGACGGAGCGGACGCTGGCGTTCTTCGCGTCCGCTCTGGCATGATCGCAGCGGGGGCCCGAACGGAGCCCCGTGCCCATGAAGCGCTGCCCTACCTGTCAGGCGACGTTCTCGGACGTGACGCTGCACTGTCCGACGGACGGCGCGAAGCTCGCGGCGGTGAGCGTGACGATGGGCTGGGACGCGGTCGACGCGCCCGAGGAGCCGGCGCGGGCGCGAAGCCGGCGGCGAAACCGGTGTCGGTGACGGCGGGCTGGGA
>JAIOII010000592.1 GCA_019912685.1 Kofleriaceae bacterium | reverse complement strand
CAAGCAGCCCGAGCGCGATCGGGAGGTCGCGCGGCCGGCGGAACGGCGCGGCGGCGATGACGTTGGCGCGCGGCGCGGCGCGGACGGCGTCGCGCATGGCGGCGCGCATCATCTCGAGCGTCTCGGGGTCGTCCGCGGCCTTGTTCTCGTCGAGCATCCGCTCGAACGCGATCGCGGTCGACAGGCGGTCGGCGAGCCCCGAGGCGCGGTCGACCTTGCGGGCGACGTCCTCGTCCTCGAGCCTGCGGGTCGCGCCGAGGACGGCGCCGACGGCGATCACGCCGCCGCACGCGGCGAGGAGCCCGATGCCGGTGCCGGGCGCGATCGCCTCGGTCCGCACCGCGAACACCGTGGTGAGCGCGCTGGCCGACGCGAGGATCGACGCGGTGGTGGCGCCCTCGAGCGCGGCCTGCACGCGCAGGCGCCGGCGGGCGGCGGCGACCACCCCCCGAACGCGGCCCAGGTTGGCGGTCTCGATCGCAGGCGCGGCGGGAGAGGTCATGTGTTCCTACGTCCGAACCGGGCAGGAACCCGGGCAATTCCGGCGACGGATGCTGGGACCGATAACGTCCAGCATAGCACCATCATTCGACTCAGCTTCCGACGCACCACCGTCGAGCCGGGTCTAGGGAGACAATGTAGGTTTCGCGGGTTTCGCGAAACCTTACGGCCCTCACATCTGCCAGACGGCCAGCGAGAACTTGTTGCTGGTCGTGTCGATGACCTTGTAGGTCGCGCGGCCGGTCTCGGTGGGGATGAGCGACCGGAGGCTGCCGGTGCGGCCGGCCTCGGTGACGACGAAGTAGCGGCGGCCCTCGGGCGCGAGCGCGCGGTCGTTGATGTAGCGGTTGAAGGCGACGTTGTCCGTCTCCTTGAGCGCCGTCCGCATCTCCGGCAGGACGCCCCAGATCTCGTCGCCGCTCCAGAAGTTCTCACCGCGCCAGTAAAGCTGCCACGCGATCAGCCGGTCGGCATCGACGACCTTCGTCGGCCGGCGCTTGCCGCGCAGACCCTTCGCGTACTTCTTCGCCGCCTCGCGCACCGGGGTCACCTTCGCCGGGTCGAGCTCGATGCGGATCGTGTGCGGGCCGACGACGCGCGAGCGCCCGACGAGCTCGTACGCCCCGCCGCTCTGCACGCCCTGCACCTCGATCTTCACGGTCATCGGCTGGCCGTCCTGGTAGGCGTCGGGGATGAACGTGTCGAAGTCCCAGTGATCGGTCACCCGCGCCCAGTCGTCGTGGAACTGGCGCGGCGAGTAGTAGACGAGCTTCAGGCCGTAGAGCTGGCGCTCCTGGTAGTAGCGGCGGACGGCGTCGCGCATGCCCCAGTGCGTGCCCGCGATCGGCATGTAGACGTGCATCCCCCAGAGCGCGGTGCCGAGCGCGGCGACCGCCACGGCGGCGACCGCGAGCCGCCGCCAGCGCATCCCGAGGAGCAACGACGCCGCCGCGCCGGCGAGGCCCATCACCAGGAACGCGTCGGACGGATCGATCGACCACGGCGGGTTCGACGGCCACGCCCGGTCGTAGCGGTAGATGAACATCTCGATCCACTGCTTCTCCTCGTACATCATGTCGCGCGCGAGCACGAGCACGACGCCGGCGCCGAAGAAGCCGAGGACGAGCGACGGCTTCACGCGGCCCGCGAGCAGATCGTCGAGCCAGAGCCCGACGAGGATCGCGAACGCGGGGACGGCCGGGAAGATGTAGTGGTGGAACTTGGTCTGCGACAGCGAGAAGAGCGCGGTCGCGACCACCGCCCACACGCCGATCATGAAGCGCACGCGCGCGGCGCGCTGGGTCGGCGCGCGCACCATCGCCGCGGCGGCGAGCGCCATGGGCAGGAGCGCGACCCAGATGAACATGCCGTAGCCGACCTGCGACAGGCAGTAGTCGAACGTGCCGCGATCGCCGTGCACGCCGACGGCGGCGCGGTTCAGGTTGTGGAGGAACACCCACTCCTGGATGAACTTCTGGCCGTCGCGCATCCACATGGCGAGGTGCCACGGCAGGACGGTGATGAGGAGCAAGACGATGCCGCGCTTCACCTCGAACGCGCCGTTCCACAGCTCCTTCCAGCGGAAGGTGAAGACGACGTACGCGGCGCAGCACACGCCGACGAGGCCGAAGCCCGGGATGCCCTTGCCGAGGATGCTGATGCCGACGAAGGCCCAGAACCACAGCATGTAGATCTGGCCGGTGCGCTGGAGCGGCAGCGCCCGCGTGGCGTGGCGGGCGAGCGCGAGGCCCCGCGACCACGGCGCGCCGCTCATCGACGCCCAGCCGTAGAGCGCCATCGGGGGGACGAGCGGCCACGCGAGGAGGCTGGTCTCGGCGAGCTCCATCGAGCGCCGCCACGGCGCCTGCGTCCCGAGGACGGCGACGGTCGGCCAGATGCACGCCGCCTTCGCGTAGGTGTACGCGCGCGGCCAGAGCACGTAGAGGAGGCCGAGCGAGATGGAGAAGAAGAACCAGAAGCCGGGCTGGGGCAGGCGGAAGCCGATGCGCGCGAGCGGGTAGCGATAGATCTGGAAGTAGACGAGGTAGTAGATGGCCTGCGCCATCAGGAAGCCGCCGATGACGAGCGTGAAGCCCCAGCGGCTGTCGATCGCGAGGTGGCGGCCGCGTCCGAGCGGGATGCGCCAGAGCGGCCGCACCGGGTCGTCGCCGTCCTCGGCGGCGAGCAGGAACATCGACAGCGCGCCGAGCACGAGCGCGACCAGCGTCATGTCGGTGATCGCCTGGCGGGCTATGAGGAAGAAGAACGGCGACGTCCCGACGGTGAGGAAGCAGAGCCACGCGGCGCGCCGGCTCCACAGGCGCGCCAGCATCCACCACATGAGCGTGAGGCCCATGACGGCGAGCAGCGTGAACGGCAGCCGGATCGCGAGCACGACCGACTGCGACTCGGTCATCTCGCCGGAGTAGCCGCCGTCGTCGCCGTGGCCGAGCGCCTTCATCGACGCGGCCATGAGCCAGAAGGTCAGGACCGGCTTCGAGCGGAAGCCCTCGTTCTGCCAGTCGGTGTGGACCCAGTCGCGGTCCTGGAGCATGCGGCGGCCGACCTCGCCGTAGTGGGTCTCCCACGGATCGACGAGGCTGTAGGTCCAGATGCTCGGGACGAGGAGCGCGCAGGCGAGCAGGAAGACGATCGCGACCTCGTACCCCAGCGGAATTCGCGTGCGGCGCGCGCGCACGACGGGCATGACGGAAGGCTCGACCATGCGAGAGGCGACCCTAGATCATCGACAACGCTGGGTAAAGGCGGGTCCCCGGTGGTACGGTCGGGATCGTGACATTTCCACGGCTCTCGGTCGCGGCCGAGGCGCTTCCGCTTTCGATCTTCGCCCGTCTCTACGAGAAGCTGGCCGGATGGAAGGGCGACGTCATCCCGCTGCAGATCGGTGACACGTACCTGATGCCGCCGCCGGCGGGCCGGCTCGCGCAGCAGGACTACCGCGACGAGCGCGACCTCTACGCGTACGGGCCCGCGCCGGGCTGGCCGCCGCTCGTCGCCGCGCTGACCGAGAAGGTGCGCACGAGGAACCGCATCCCCGTCGAGGACGGCGGCGTGCAGGTGACCGCGGGCGCGACGCACGCGCTCGCGTGCTGCGTCGGCGCGCTGCTCGATCCTGGCGACGAGATCATCCTGCTCACGCCGCACTGGCCGCTCATCCGCGGCATCGCGCAGTCGCGCTCGGTCGTCTCGATCGAGGTGCCGTTCTCGCAGATGCTGCTCGCCGATCCGTCGCTGGATCCGTACGCGCTCATCGCGCGGGCGGTGAGCGCGCGGACGCGGGCGCTCTACCTGTGCACGCCCAACAACCCCGACGGGCTCGTCCTCGACGAGGCGGTGCTGGGTGCGATCGCGCGCGTGGCGCACCAGGCGGGCCTGTGGGTGCTCGCCGACGAGGTGTACGAGCACTACACGTACGACCGGCCGCACGTGTCGATCGCGAGCCTGCCGGGGATGGCGGAGCGCACGCTGACGGTCGGCTCGTTCTCGAAGAGCTACGGCCAGGCGGGGCTGCGCGTCGGCTACGTCGCGGGGCCGCGCACGGTGATCGAGGCGGTGCGCAAGATGTCGAATCACTCGGTCTACAACGTGCCGCATGCGCTGCAGCGGGCGGCGCTCGCGTCGTTGCGCGAGGGCCAGGGTTTCCTCGACGAGGCGCGGGCGCGGTACCGGCAGGCGCGCGACCAGGCGGTCGCGGCGCTGAAGCTGCCGGTGCGCGTGCCCGAGGGCTCGACGTACCTGTTCGTCGACTTCGCGGGGCACGGGTGCGGGCCGGAGGGCTGCCTGCCGGTGCTCGAGCGGATCGCGGCGGCGGGCGTCCTCTTGGCGCCGGGCGCGCCGTTCGGGCTGGCGTACGCCGACTGGGCGCGGCTGTGCTTCACGGCGGTGGACGAGGCGCGGCTGCTCGAGGGCATCGAGCGGATCAACCGGGTGCTCTAGGACGTGTAGCGAGGAGCGGAGACGATGGCGGATCTGGTGACGGTCTGGCGCGCGGCGGTGGCGGCGTGTGATCCGCGGCGGGTGGTGAAGGAGGCGTGCGCGGGGATGGCCGCGCCGGCGAGGATCGTGGCGTTCGGGAAGGCGGCGGGCGCGATGGCGGCGGGCGCGATCGACGTCTTCGGTCCGCGCGACGGGCTGGTGGTGACGGTCGACGGCGTCGAGGTGCCGGACGTGGTGACGGCGAGCGGGCTGCACGTGCGGCGCGCCGGGCACCCGGTGCCGGACGCGCGCAGCGAGGCGGCGGGGCGCGAGGTGATCGAGCTGATGCAGCGCGTGCGCGCCGGCGAGCGCGTCCTGGTGCTCGTCTCCGGCGGCGCGTCGGCGCTGGTCGCCGTGCCGCGCGACGGCATCGATCTGGCGGCCAAGATCGTCGTGGTGGCGCAGGTGATGAGGCGCGGCGCGCCGATCGCGGAGCTCAACCGCGTGCGCACGGAGCTGTCGGCGGTGAAGGGCGGCAAGCTCGCCGCGATGTGCCCGGGCCAGGTCGTCACGCTCGTCGCGAGCGACGTCCCGGGTGACGACGTCAGCGTCGTCGGCAGCGGCCCGACGGTGCCGGGCAAGCCCGGCGACGAGGTCCGCCTCCTCGCGGGCATCGGTCGCTTCCGGCGCGAGGCAGCCCTGGCCCTCCAGAAGTTGTCAAAGTTGCCACCGTCCCCGTCCCCATCTGGGGACGGTGGCAACTTTGACAACTTTTCGGGGACGGAGGAGAGGGAGGGTGTGCTCGAGGGGACGGCGGAGGAGGTCGCGGCGGAGGTGGAGAGGGTGGCGAGGACGCTGGAGG
>JAIOII010000591.1 GCA_019912685.1 Kofleriaceae bacterium | reverse complement strand
CTCCCCGACGTCGCGGTGATCGACGACAGCCTGCTCGAGCAGGGGGTGAGCGCGGCGTGGCTCGAGCAGATGTTCACGCAGCGCCAGGTCCCGTGCATCACCGTGCGCGGCGACGCCACGCGCGCCCGCCTCGTCGTCGATCGCCTGCTCGCCGTCGCGGCCACCTGAGCGCCGTCAGTCGATGACGTAGTGGCTGAACGTGTCCTGCGCGGCGGCGACATTGCCGGCCGCGTCGCGCACGCGCACGTCGAAGACCAGCGTGATCGTCCCGGGGTGGGTGAAGGTCGCGGTCGTGTGCGGCGAGCTGCACGGCTGCCACGCCGGCAGCGGCACGGTGTCGAGCTGGTAGAGCGCCCGGCACTCGGTCGAGGTCACGCCGCCGGACGAGCTCCACGTGTAGCTCACCTGGCCGAGTGGGTTGGGGCTCGCCGGCACCTGGCCGAGCGCGATGGTCGGCGGCGTCGTGTCGATCGTGAAGCCTCGGGTGACCATCGCCTGGTTGCCGGCGGCGTCGCTCGCCCGGATCGTGAACGTGTGGGTGCCCTGGGCCAGCGCGGGCGCGGTGTAGCTCGTCGCGCACGCGCCGAACGTCGCGCCGTCGACGCGGCACTCCACGGTCGTGGGGTCGCCGGCGACGGTGAACGACCACGTCGGCGTGGTGTCGTTGGTCGCGCCGCCGTCGGCGACGCCGGAGTGAATCGTGATCGTGGGCGCCTCGGTGTCGCCGGCGCCGTCGGGCGTCGCGTCGGGCGTGACGCCCGCGTCGGCCGTGACGTCCCCGTCGGGCGTGGCGTCGGGCGCGACGTCCGCGTCCGTGTCGTCGCCGCCGCCGTCGACGCCGGCGTCGTCGTACTCCTCGACGCGTCCGCATGCAGCGAGGGCGAGGAGGAGCATGGCGAAGGACGGAGCTCGGCGGGTGCGCGTCATGGCCGTCTGCCGTAGCAGCCGACGTGCCGGCCCCGGGCGCCGCCAACTCCGCGGGCTTGCTGACCCGCGGCGCGCCGTCACGCCGTTGATCAGGCGAACTGCCCAGGCAACCTCAGCGCCCGCGCAGCGCGTCCTCGAGGACGTCCATCGCGTCGCCGAGCGTCGCCGCGTCGATCGTGAGCGCCGGGAACAGGACGATCGCGTCGTCGTCGTCGCCGATCAGGACGCCGTGCTCGCGGCAGCGGCGGACGACGCGCCGCACCCGGGCTGGGTCGCCGATGGTGACGCCGACCGCGAGGCCCTGGATCCGGATCTCGGCGTCGTCGGGGAGCGGCATCGACGCCAGGCGGCGGCGCATCTCGGCCGAGCGGTCGCCGATGGCGGAGAGGAGGATGTCGCCGCGGTCGCGCCAGTACGCGAGCACGGCGAGCGCCGCCTCGACCGCGAGCGGCTGCCAGCCGAACGTCGAGTAGAACGACAGCTCGCCCGCGGTCGCGCGCGCGATCTCCGGCGTCACCAGCGTCGCCGCGAGCGGCGCCACGCCGTTCGTGATCGCCTTGCCGAGCGTCATGATGTCGGGATCGAGGCCGTGGTGCTCGACCGCGAAGCGCCGCCCCGTGCGACCGAAGCCGGTCGCGACCTCGTCCATGATCACGAGCGTGCCGTGGCGGTGACACAGCGCGACCAGCCCGCGCATGAACTCGACGTCGGGGATCGTCACCGCGAGGTTGAGGATCGTCGGCTCCATGATGAAGGCCGCGACGTCGTGCGGCTTGAGCAGCGTCTCGAGCCGGTCGAGCGCGCGCGCGTCGAGCGGCGGCGCGAGCTTGCGGAAGCCGAGGAGGTGCGCGGTCGCGGGGTGGCCCGCACTCTTCGCGCCGAGCGAGTTGCCGTGGTACGCGTCCTCGATCGAGACGATCTTGTGGCGCCCGGTGTGCGCCATCGCCAGCTGCATCGCGAGCTCGACCGACTCGGTGCCGCTGACGCAACGGTAGGCCCGGCTCAGGCGACCGGGGGCGAATTCGAGGAGCGCCTCGGCGAGCTCGACCCACGGCGCGTAGAGCGCGTGCGGCGCGACGTACGACGGGCCGGCGTAGCGGCGGACGCGCTCCATGATCTCCGGCGGGCTCCAGCCGAGGTTCCCGACGCACCAGCCCATCTGCAGGTCGATGTACCTGCGCCCGGTCGCGTCGCGAACGTGGCTGCCGATCGCCGCGACGATCTCGAGATCGTCCGCCGGCTCCGTGCGGCCGACGAGCACGCGATCGCGACGCCGCGTGTCGCTGACGGGTTCTTGTCTGGGGAGTCCCATCCCCGCCGCTGGTGCAAGCGGAGCGCCACGGCGGCCGCCGTCAGTCGCGGATCTCGATTCGCAGCGTGAGCGGCTTCCCGCGGCGCGTGATCGCGAGCTCGACGCGGCTCGCCGCGAAGAGCTTGTCGAACGTGACGTCGGCGGGCTCGCGCAGCGGCGCGCCGTTCAGCGTGTGCACGGTGTCGCCGTTCTGGAGCCCGATGGCGGCGTACACGCTCGACGGGCGGATCGCGTAGAGCTTGACGCCGTTCGGCTGGCCGTTCTTCACCGACGCGAGGAGGCGAGCCCGCGCATCACCGGCGGCGATCGCGCCGTTCGCGGCCACGCGCGTGACGATCGCGAGCGTGTCGTCGACTCGCGTGATGCCCTCCAGCTGCACGGGCGGCGGCGACGGTGGTCGCGGCGCGACGAGGCGCGCCGCCTCCGGCGGGGTGCGCATGAGCAGGAGCATCCCGGGGCGCCGCGCGAGTGCGGACTGCTCGACCACGACGCTCAGTCCACGCTCGCGCACGAGCGCCAGCCCCATCTCGGCGAACAGGGCCCGGAAGCGCGGCTCGATCTCCGCGGGCGCCAGGCGGCCCTGGAAGGCCTCGGTGTGGCTGCGCTCCGCGAGATCGATCGGCATGAAGACGTTCGCGCACGTGAGCCCCAGGTACGCGGTCGCGAGCTCGAAGGCGGTGAACCCCGCGCGCAGCGTGACCTCGACCTCCGCGCCCGGGCGGGCACAGGCGTACAGACCGTCGTCGGACGTCGTCGCGACCGCAGGATCGTCGTCGACGTCGGGAGCGGCGGTCACCGTCGCGCTCGGCGCCGGCGGCGGCGTTGCCGGCGCGGGGCACGCAGGAGGCGGCGTGTGGCTGCATCCGACGGCAACGACGACGAGCGCGAGGGCGGTCACGGGAGGGTGGCGCGCGTTCATGGCCGGGAAGGTAACAGCGGCGCATCACCTCTGCCCGAGCGAGCCAGGCTTTGCCAGCCGGATCGGGGAGTTGTTCGGGCAACCGTGGTGGTTACCGTCCTGTCCCAGCACAGCCGGCACCGCGGAGATGACATGAAGCAACGCCTCCCCCTCGTTCTCATGGTCGTCGCCGTCGCCGCGGTGCTCGGCTTCCTCTTCCTGCGCGGCGGCGGATCGAAGCGCGCGGCGCACGGCACGTCGGCGTCGGCGACCGAGCGCGACGGTGACCGCCGCTCCCGACGTCGACGACGATCCTGCGGTCGCGACGACGTCCGACGACGGTCTGTACGCCTGTGCCCGCCCGGGCGCGGAGGTCGAGGTCACGCTGCGCGCGGGG
>JAIOII010000590.1 GCA_019912685.1 Kofleriaceae bacterium | reverse complement strand
GTCGAGAACGGCGCGATCGTCGTCGGTGCCGCCGACGACGATCGCGCCGTTCTCGACGTCGCCGTCGTGCATCGTGCGCCACGCCGGATCGATCCACCACGCGCCGCCGGGCGCCTGCGCCTTGACGGCGTAGACGCCGGGCGCGAGCGGCAGCGTGAGCTCGAAGCCGTCGCCGGCCGGGCTCATCGCGTGGCCGATCGACCAGTGCGGGAGCTCGCCGCGCAGCTCGAGCGCGGCGGTCGGCGCCTGCGGGCGGGCGCGAACCGTGACGGTGGCGGTGCTCGCGAGCTCAGGCGCCGGCATAGATCCTCTCGATCGTCCGCCGCGGCGTGCCGTCGGGCGGGCGCAGGTAGGTGCTGTGGCCGTGATCGTCCGACGACGCCGTCCAGTGCTTGTTCGCGCCCTCGGCGCGCGCGCGCCAGTCGGCGGCGATGCGCTCCTTGTGGCGCGAGGTGTAGACCTCGATGCCGCTCGCGTGATCGAGCACGCGATCGACGCGCGCGCGATCGCGGTAGCGCGCGGGGTGGGCGACGACGTCGAGGGCGCCGTCGGCGCGGATGGTCTCGATCGCCTCCTCCGGCGTCCAGGCGAAGAGGTCCTTGTCGTCCTCCCAGAAGGTGCGGTGGTGGCGGATGAAGTCGTCGTAGACGAGCGGGTTGCGCCGCGCGACGAGCTCGAGGAAGTCCTGGAGCGCGGGGAACTCGGTGCCGCGCTTGTCGGCGAGCGCGCCGTCGGGGCCGCCGGGATCGAGGAACCAGCGCTGGTCCTCGGGGAGGCTGGCGAGCCAGGCGAGGCACAGCTCGCGCCAGCGGTGGCAGACGGCGACGGCGCGGGCGCCGAGGCGCGTGTCGCCGAGCGAGCCGTCGAGGGCGCGCTCGGGCGGGAAGTAGGCGAGGACGTGCACCTGCTCGGCGCGCGCCGTGCCGGCGTGGATGAAGGCGGTGACCTCCATCGCCGGGACGAGCGTGACGCCGAGCGCGCGCGCGGCCTCGGCGGCGCGCGGTACGGCGGCGAAGGTGTCGTGATCGGACACCGCCACCACCTCCATGCCGAGGCCGGCGCGGAACGCGACGTAGTCCTCGGGCTCGGCGCGCCCGTCGGAGAAGCGGGTGTGGCCGTGCAGATCGGTGGCGACGGTGTCGGGCGACAGCATGGTCGTGGGCCTAGGGCGTGACGACCTGGCGCTGCGCGACGTAGTTGGCGCCGAAGTTGTTGTCCCAGAACTCGTAGACGCTGGCGTTGTTCACGACGCCGTGGCGATAGACGACGGCGTACTTGAGCGCCTGACCGCCGGGCAGATCGACGTCGAGCTGCCAGCGCTCGCGGCCGCTCCACGGGTAGTCCTCGGCCCAGTAGAGCTTGTTGGTGTCTCCCGGCTGGCCCATGCCGAACCAGATGACGCTGTTCCAGTCGTCGGTCGTGGCGACGACCTCGAGCTGCTTGTCGAAGTCGAGGTCGGCGAGCTGGAACGAGAGCGAGCCGGTGATGCGCTCCTCGGTGACGACGACGGTGTCGCGCCACGGCTCGGCGCGGATGATGTTCGTCGCCGGGCCATCGATGGCGACGTGCAGCTCGCCGTTGTTGTCGTCGAAGTAGGTGTGGCCGGCGCCGTCCTGGTACCAGGCGTTGAAGAGCACGGCCTTCTGCGCGAGGGAGACCTGGACCGGCACGTGCCACTCCTCGTCGCCGTTGCCCCAGGTGGTGACGTAGTTGCCGATCGCGGTGCGCTCGGTGGCGTCGTCGGGCGTCTTGTAGACGATGCCGACGCGCTTCCAGTCGAGGTCGGCGCCGGTGACGGGGCGGACGCGGACCTTGACCCAGATGTCGATCGCGCCGCAGCCGAAGCGGGTGTTGGGGTACTTGCAGACCGACCACGATCCGCCGGTGTAGCTGACCATCGTCGTGTTGCGCTGGCCCTCGTACTGGGCCCAGTCGTTCTGGTCGATCGAGCCGAGGTCGGGCACGTCGGCGCAGCCGACCTGCACGGGGAGCTGGAGGAGCGCGGTGCCGGCGAGGGCGGCGCCGCCGAGGCCGGCGCCGCGGCGGCGGAGCCGCGACATGGCCGTGGTGAAGAGCGTCGGGATGGCGGGAGCTTCCATTTGTGCCCCGCGTCGAGCAACGCCCATACCACGACGCAGGTGCCCGACATCAAAGGCGAAGGCCGCTCGTGCGGCGTGGCAACTCGAAGCGCCGCCGTTGCGTCCCGCAACGGGTGCCAGGCACCGCACGGATTGGTTTAGCCAATTGGCTTAGCCAATCCTTCACGTACCTGGCACCCACTCCGTGCGCGGGTCGTAGTCGGGGTCGGGCGGCGACTCGGCGGGGCGGAGGTCGGGCGGGACGGTGGCGAGGTTCACGCGGACGCGGTACCAGGCGGAGGAGCGGCCGCGGTTGGTGTCGACCAGGTACGCCGACGGGGGGAGGTGCGCGACGACGTCGGGGTGGCGCGCCTTCCAGCGCTCGAGGCCGGCGAGCGCGTCGGCCTTGTGCTTGGCCTGGCCGATCACGATCACGGGGAGCTTGCGCTTGCCGGCCGGATGGGTCGGCTCGAGCGGCGGCTGCGTGTCGGCGAGCGCGAGGAGCGAGTCGAGCGTGAACGCGCGGTCGTCGATCGCCGCGTGGGCGTCGCCGCGCGCGGCGAGGAGCGCCGGCACGGTGGTGAGCGTGTAGTCCGCGGGATCGCAGCGCGCGAGCTCGTCCCACGACAGCGGCATCGACACGCGCGCGTCGGGGACCGGGCGCACCGAGTACGCGCTCGCGGTCGTGCGGTCGCGCGCGTTCTGGTTGAAGTCGAGGAAGACGCCGTGGCGCTCCTCCTTCCACCACTTGCTGGTCGCGATCGCTGGCGCGCGCCGCTCGACCTCGCGGGCGAACGCCATCGCCGCGCGCCGCACCTCGGTGAACGGCCAGCGCGGCTCGATGCGGACGAGGACGTGGATGCCGCGCGAGCCCGATGTCTTGGGGAAGCCGACCAGCCCGAGGTCGTCGAGGGCGGCGCGCGCGACGGCGGCGACCTCGCGCACCTCTGGCCACGCGACGCCCGGCACCGGATCGAGATCGATGCGCAGCTCGTCGGGGTGATCCATGTCGGCCGCGCGCACGGGGTGCGGGTTGAGGTCGATGCAGCCGAGGTTGCACACCCAAGCGAGCTGCGCGGCGTCGCGCACGACGACCTCCTCGGCGGTGCGGCCCGACGGGAACGTGAACACGACCGTCTCGATCCAGTCGGGCCGCTTCGCGGGCGCGCGCTTCTGGAAGAACGGCTCGCCGGTGATGCCGTCGGGGAAGCGCTTCAGGTTCATCGGCCGCCCGGACACGCCGCGCAGCGCGCCCTCGGCGACCGACAGGTAGTAGTCGATGACGGCGAGCTTGGTGTGACCGGCGTCGGGGAAGTAGACCTTGTCCGGGTTGGAGATCGTGACCTCGCGCCCGGCGATCTCGCGCACGAGCTTCTTCGACCGCGCCGCCATCAGGGGCTCGCGAGCCAGCGCAGGAGGGCGGCGCGCTCGTGCCGGTCGTCGACGGGCGTCAGCGCGGCGTTGATCAGCGTCATGCAGTGCGCCGCGAGCGCGTCGATCGCCGCGCTGGCCCACGGCGCGTCGTCCTCGCGTCCCTCGTGGATCGCGACCAGCAGCGGCGCCGCGCCGGCGAACACGAGCTTGCC
>JAIOII010000589.1 GCA_019912685.1 Kofleriaceae bacterium | reverse complement strand
TCGCCGCGCTGCTCGGCCAGCCGCTCGACGCGCCCGCGGCGAACCTCACCGACGCGGCGCTGCGCCGCCTCTGCGGGGTGCTGATGTCGTCGCCGCAGTTCGTGCTCGGCGGCGTCGCCGGGCGCGGCGGCGCGCCGGGCGCGCTCACGCTTCCGGGCGACGGCCTCGACGACGCGTGCGCGCGGATCGCGGCGTCGCCGGTCCCGGGCTGGACGGTGACGTGCACGGCGGGCGCGCTGACCGCGACCGCTACGCCTTAGCCGCGCGGAGCACGTAGCGGCTCGCGTGCTCCGCGCGCACCGCGTTGGTCTCCGGGTCGAGCAGCCACGCCATGCACAGGCGCTGCGGCACGGGGATGACCTCGGGCTTCTGGTACGTGCCGAAGGCGAGGTCCCAGAGCGGCGACGTCACGCCGTGATTGCTGCGCCCGTCGACGAAGTGGTGGTGGAAGTGGTGGCGGCGGGCCCAGCGACCGTACGCGCCGATGCCGGCGTGCGTGTGCTCGCGGCGGTGGAGCACCTCGTACGCGCCGTAGAACGCGACGAAGCCGACGACCCACGCGGCGCCGTACGCGCCGGCGAGGAGCACCGCGGGCGTGCCCATGATCGCGGTCGCGACGGCCGCGAAGGCGAGCTTCTTGGGCGTCGGCGCGAAGTAGTCGCCCTCGACGTGGTGGCGCAGGTGCTCCTTGCCGAAGGGGTTGCCGCGGAAGCGGCGGTCGTGGCCGAGCCAGCGGTGGATCACGTACTCGAGGAACGACCAGGTGAATGCGCCGAGGAGAACGGCGCCGACGACTCCGGCGATCATGAGAGCCCCTCCAGCGCGCGCGTGACGTTCCGCGGGTTCGCGCCCCAGCCGACGAGCAGCGCGCGCGTCCCGGCGACGACCAGCTGGTCGACGTCGATCCCGCCCGGGGCGTGGCGCGCCAGCTTGGGCAGCTGGAGCACGCCCTGGAGCATGGTGAAGAGGCAGAGCGTGCGCTCGACCGCGCCGCCGGGCGACAGGAGCCCTTCCTCGGCCGCGTCGACGAGCGCTTGCGCCAGGGGCTGGAGCGCCGCGATCACCGCCGCCGCCACCGCCTGCGCGTGCGCCTTCTCGGCGAGCAGGACGCGCGGCTCCGCCATCGTCGTCGCGAGCAAGCCGAACCGGTGCGGCTCGCGCCGCGCGAACGCGCGATACGCCCCGACCAGCGCCGCGACGCGCGCCAGCGGCGACCGCCTCGCCGTCGCCTCCGCCACCGCCTCCTCCAGCTTCGCCCGCACGTCGCCGAGGATCCGCTCGACCATCTTCGCGAGCAGCGCGTCCTTGCTCTCGACGTAGCGGTAGAGCGCCCCCGGCGTGTAGTCGACCGCATCGGCGAGCCGCGCCATCGACAGGGCCGCCAGCCCCTCCGCCGCCACCATCTCCGTCGCCGCGTCGAGGATCCGCCCGACGTTCGCGTCGTGTCGCCGCGCCCGCGGCGTCCGCGCCTCACGGCGCATCTCGGTCTGTTCGTGAACCACGAGCAGAAAGTAAACGACGTTTACGCTTTGGTCAAGCGATTCCCTCCCGCTCGTCCTGAGCGAGACCGAGGGTCAGCGAGGGCGAGTCGAAGGACCCGCGCGTCAGCTCGTCGGCTTCTTGGCGCGGGCGTTGCGGCCCGGCGACTTCTTCGTCGCCTTGCCGCGCGCCTTCGAGCTCGAGCCGGGGCCGGAGTAGTCGGTCCAGCGGTAGCTGGGCTCGCCGGGGGCACGGTAGTCGACGTGGATGAAGCCGGAGCGCGGGTAGATGCCGACGCCCATGCCGCCGCCGTCGAGCGACTCGGCGAACGCGTACATCTCCTTGATGCCCACGCCGGTGATGCGGATGTCCATCGCCGACGCGTGGTAGTGCCGGCTCGAGCTGCGCTCGGCGAAGCGGAACCCGGAGACGAGCTCGATCTGCTTGCCGCCGAAGTGATCGCTGATGCGCGAGAGCTGCTCGTAGAGGCGCGGGTCGACCGCGCGCACCTCGCCGGTGCGCTTGCAGCGGAAGAGCTCGTCGAGCGTGGCGAGGGCCGCCTCGTCGAACGAGCCGTCCTCCTTGTAGATGTTGACCCGCGCTTCGCCCGCGACGTTGGGCGAGCGCAGCCAGACATCGCCCGACGGGCGCTCGAGCGGCTCGGTGCGGAGCTGCGACCGGGCCACGCCGTGGCCCTGGAACTCCTTCACGAACGAGCAGCGGCGCCTGGCCTTCTTGCCCGACCCCTTGGTCTCGCAGAGCTTGACCTTGGCGACCCGCTTCTTCCCCTTCGCCTTCCCCTTCCCCTTCCCCTTCGTCTTCGACTTCGCCTTGGTCGTCTTCTTCTTCGACTTGGCCTCGGCGACCGCGTCTCCCGTCACCGCCGGGGTGACGGTGGCAACCCCGAGCGCCAGCGCACACACCAGGAGGAGGCGTCGAAACATCACGAGGGGGTCAGGCTAGTCCGAGCCAAGGTGCCGGATCAAGAAAGATTCACGCCACCTTGCAGCGGTCCGACCAGCTCGAGGCCGATCTGCCGGGCCACCTCGAAGATGCGCTCGTCCCGGTAGAACTCGCCGTAGCAGATGCGGACCATGCCCGCGTTCGCGATCATCTTGAAGCAGTTCCAGCACGGCGACGCGGTCACGTAGATCGTCGCCCCGTCGATGTTCACCCCGTTGCGCGCGGCCTGGATGATCGCGTTGTTCTCCGCGTGGATCGTCGCCACGCAGTGGCCGTCCTCCATCATGTGCCCGACGTCCGAGCAGTGCGGCATCCCGCGGATCGAGCCGTTGTAGCCCGTCGACAGGATCGTCTTGTTGCGCACGATCACCGAGCCGACGTACTTGCGCGGGCACGTCGACCGCGTCGCCACCACCTGGGCGATGCTCATGAAGTACTCGTCCCACGACGCGCGCGGCCGCACCTCTTCGCTCATGCCCGACAGGCTAGCGCGCCGGTCCGACGTCGCGCCGCTCGACGAGCCGGAGCGGCGGGATGCTGCCGACGCGCAACACCGCCACCAGGTCGTGCGCCTCGCGCTCCTGCGCCTGCGGATCGTCGCCGCCCATCGTCACCGCGATCCGGCCGCCGGGTACCGGCGACTGGACCAGCGGCGCGGACATCACGCGCCCGTCGAGGACGATCGCGAGCTTGCGCGCGACCCCCGCCGCCGTCGCCGCCGCGAACCGGTCGCGCCCGTCCGCGTCGAGCTCGAGCTCGACCTGCGGGCGCATCGTGCTCGGGTCGTACTGCACGGTCGCCTTCACGACGTCGGAGCCATCGACGATCGGCGCCTCCTCGATCACGTACGTCCGCCAGTGGACCGGCGGCGTCGCCCCCGGCATGCCGACGCGCTCGAGCACGATGCGCCGGTCGTCCGCCGGCTGCAGGAGCGGCGCGCGCGAGACGAGCCACGCCTCGAGCGCCGCCCGGTCCTCGGCCCAGAGGTAGTCCTCGCCGTGGCTCGCGCCGTCGGGCCCCGTCCACGTATCCGTGCGCACGCCGATGCCCGCCGGCAGGTCGATCCGCGCCTGACTCACCATCTGTTCCATCCCCGGGTTCGCGTGGTCGACCCGATGGACGCCGAGCGTGGCGCGCCGCTCGACGAGCTCGATCACCCGGTCGAACGGCACGTCCTCGCCGCCGAGCTCGACGCGCACGCGCGACGGTCCGGCCGCGGTCACGCTCGCCCACGGCACCCCGCGCTCGTCGATGCGCTCGCGGATGCCGCGGATCGCCACGTCGCGCGCCTGGGTCGCGCTCTGCCCGTCCGCGGGCTCCACCTCGTAGGTCAGGACGACGTAGGGCCCGTCGCCGCGCTTCGCCCCGTCGTCGGCGAGGAGCACGAGCGTCGTGACGACGGCGACCCCGACGGCGAGGGCGGCGGCAATGATCATCCACGTACGGGACACGGGCCGGCACCCTGCCACGGCCCGGGCGCGGCGTGCTAGCTTGCCCCGCCATGTCGGCGAAAGAGCAGGGCAAGTACAAGGACACGGTCCGCCTCCCGACGACCGCGTTCCCGCAGCGCGGCGACCTGGTCAAGCGCGAGCCGGAGCTCGTCGCGCGCTGGAAGGCCGAGGACCTCTACGGCCGCATCCAGGCCGCGCGCGCCGACGAGCCGAGCTTCATCCTCCACGACGGCCCGCCCTACTCCAACGGCCACATCCACTACGGTCACATCCTCAACAAGGTGCTGAAGGACATCGTCGTCAAGCACAAGACGATGATGGGCCTCTGCGCGCCGTACATCCCGGGCTGGGACACGCACGGCCTGCCGATCGAGCTCGCCGTCGAGCGCGAGCTCGGCGGGAAGCGCGCGACCATGAGCCAGGCCGAGGTGCGCGCCGCGTGCAAGGCGTACGCGATGAAGTACGTCGAGATCCAGCGCCACGAGTTCGAGCGCCTCGGCGTGTTCGGCGACTGGGACCATCCGTACCTCACGCTCTCGCCGGTGTACGAGAAGGCGATCGTCAAGGCGCTCGCCGCGTTCGCCCGGGGCGGGTGGCTCTACCGCGGCAAGAAGCCGGTCTACTGGTGCGCGCGCGACCGGACGGCGCTCGCCGAGGCCGAGATCGAGTACTACGAGAAGCAGTCGCCCTCGATCTACGTGCGCTTCGTGCTCGACGACACCGACGGCGCCCTCCTGCACGACGCCCTCGCCGGCCAGAAGCTGGCGCTGCCGATCTGGACGACGACGCCGTGGACGCTGCCCGCGAACCTCGCGATCGTCCTCCACCCCGAGCTGCCGTACGTCGCCCTGCCCTCGCCCGTCGCCGGCGAGTGGCTCGTGTGCGTCGCGCCGCTCGCCGAGGACTTCACGAAGAAGATCGGCCGCCCCGAGCTGCTCGAGCAGGCGGTCGTGATCGACGGCGCGCGGCTCCACCGGCTCGAGGGCCGGCGCTACACGCACCCGTTCGTCGCACCGACCGGCGAGGCCGCCGACGCCTCCGACGCCGCCTTCCGTGTCTGGTTCGCCGACTACGTCACGACCGAGCAGGGCACGGGCCTCGTGCACACCGCGCCCGGCCACGGCGTCGACGACTACCGCACCGGCCAGAAGCACGGGCTGCCGCCGTACGCGCCGCTCGACGACGCCGGGCGCTACACCGACGACGCGCCCGACTGGCTGCGCGGCAAGTCGACCGACGAGGCCAACCCGCTCGTCGTCGAGCACCTCGCGGCGAGCGGCCACCTGCTCAACCAGGTCGGCGAGAAGGTCAAGCACAGCTACCCGCACTGCTGGCGCTGCAAGGGGCCGATCCTCTTCCGCGCCACGTCGCAGTGGTTCGTCGCGATCGATCACAACCAGCTGCGCGCGCGCGCGCTCACCGCGATCCGCGAGCAGGTCGACTGGGTCCCGCCGTGGGGCGAGAACCGCATCTACGCCATGATCGAGGGCCGCCCCGACTGGGTGCTGTCGCGACAGCGCCTGTGGGGCACGCCGATCCCCGCCTTCTACTGCGGCGAGTGCAACACGCCGCACGCCGACGGCAAGACCATGGACCACGTCGCCGAGATCTTCGGCAAGGAAGGCGCCGACGCGTGGTGGACGCGGCCGGCCGCCGAGCTCGTGCCGGCGGGCACGACGTGCAGCGGCTGCGGCGCCGGCCCCGAGCGCTGGGAGAAGGAGCACAACATCGTCGACGTGTGGTTCGAGTCGGGGGTGTCGTGGCTCGCGATCGCCGAGCAGGCGCCCGATCACGCGCGCGTCGATCTCTACCTCGAGGGCTCGGACCAGCACCGCGGCTGGTTCCACAGCTCGCTGCTCACCGGCATCGGCGTCGCCGGGCGCGCGCCGTACCAGACGGTGCTCACCCATGGCTTCGTGCTCGACGAGAACGGGCACGAGTTCTCGAAGAGCGCGATCGAGAAGGCCAAGGCCGAGGGGCGGAAGACGAGCTACGTCCCGCCCGCGGACCTCATCAAGAAGCTCGGCACCGAGATGCTGCGCATGTGGGTCGGCTCGACCGACTTCCGCTCCGACGTGACCTACTCGCAGGAGCACGTCGAGGGCCTCGGCGAGTGGTACCGGAAGCTGCGCAACACGGTGCGCTGGGCGCTGGGCGCGCTCGACGGCTTCGCGTCGGAGGACGTGCATGCCGATCGCGCGCACGTCCTCCAGCACGGCGCGCGCGTCGACCGGTACATGCTCGCGAAGGTCGACGACCTGACCGCGCGGTGCCGGGCCCACTACGAGGCGTACGAGCTCCACGCGGTGCACCGCGCGCTCGTCGACTTCGTGACCGTCGAGCTGTCGGCGCTCTACGCCGACGTCACCAAGGACCGGCTCTACCTCGACGCCGCCGACTCGCCGGCCCGGCGCGCGGCGCAGGTCGTCCTCTACGAGGCGCTGCGCGCGCTGACGACGCTCATGGCGCCGATCCTCTGCTTCACCGCCGAGGACATCTGGACGTACCTGCCCCGCCGCCACGGCGATCCCGACAGCGTCCACATGGCGACCTACCCCGAGGGCGCCGCGCTCGCCGAGGACGACGCGGAGCTGACCGAGTTCCGCACGCTGCTCGCCTGGCGCGAGCGCGTGACCAAGGCGCTCGAGCCGTTCCGGGCGCAGAAGCACAAGTCGCTCGACGCGCGCGTGCGGATCGCGGGCACGCAGCACGAGATCTTCGCGCTCTCGGAGAACGCCGACGAGCTCGCCGACCTGTTCATCGTGTCGGCGGTCGAGGTCGTCGAGCAGCCGGGCGAGGCGAAGCTCGAGGTCGAGGAGCACGGCGGGCACCGGTGCGAGCGCTGCTGGAAGTGGTTCGAGGCCCTCGCCGCCGAGCCGAACGACGTGTGCGACCGTTGCGCGGCCGCGGTGGCCGCGATAAAGGCGTGACCCAGATGCCGAGCCGCTGGAAGCTCTTCCTCATCGTCGCGTTCGTCACCATGGCGTGCGACCAGGTGACGAAGTTCTGGGCGCGCGACGCGCTCCCCGTGCACCCCGTGGGCTGCGCGATCCCCGACGACGTCGTCGAGGGCCGGTGCGTCGGCATCAACGACCCGGTGATCGACGGCTACTGGGACTGGCGGCTCTCGTTCAACCAGGGCTCGGCGTTCGGGCTGTTCCACAGCCAGGGCGGCGCCCGGGTCTTCCTGTCGATCGTCGGGTTCCTCGCGCTGGGCGCGATGGTCTGGATGGTCAAGAAGGCCAAGGACGATCAGAAATGGCTGGTCTGGGCGCTCGGGCTGGTCGCGGGCGGCGCGGTGGGCAACCTCATCGATCGCGTGTACTTCGGCGTGGTCACGGACTTCGTCCTGTGGCACACGCCGGCGCGGGAGGCCAAGTCCGCCTACCGCTACGTGAACGAGTGGCCGGTGTTCAACGTCGCCGACGTGGCGCTCGTGATCGGCGTCGGCATCATGTTGTTCGTCTCGGGCGACGACAAGAAGGCCCGCGAGAAGAAGCAGGCCGCGAAGGCCGAGAAGAAGCCCGCCGCAGCGTCGGAGTAATCGGGTAGGGTTTCGGCATGCGCGCCGTCCTCCTCCTCGCTGCGGCATCCGGCCTGGCCGGGCTCGGTGCGTGCGCGGACGAGGACAGCGGCGGACCGTGGCGGCCGGGCCGGATG
>JAIOII010000588.1 GCA_019912685.1 Kofleriaceae bacterium | reverse complement strand
GTCCGCAGGCGGGCCAGCGCCGCGCGTGTCGCCGCCCTGTTCGGCCTGGCCAACGCCGCGCACGCCGACGGCGGCGAGGAGAGCCGGATCCCGACCGACGCGGCGGCCATCGCCGACGCGGCGAGGTCGGCGCTCGACGATCGCCGCCTCGGCGACATCCTGGCGCAGGTCGATCTCGGCGCGCTCGGCGCGAGCGGTCCGTCGTTGACCGGCGACCTCCGGGTCGTCCCGCTCGCCGAGGTGCTCCAGCTCATCGATCACCAGGAGCAGTCGGGCGTCCTGCGCGTGACGCGCGGCGCGGCCAAGATCGACCTCTACTTCCGCAAGGGCCGCATCGATCAGGCGCTCGGCGAGGGCCTCGCGGAGGACCTCTTGCTGGGCCGCTACATCGTCGACGCCGAGCTGATGAACCGGCAGGACTTCGACGGCTTCCTCGGCTCGCGCCAGGAGGCCCCGGCCGGGACGCGCCTCATCGGCGGCCAGCTCGTGCGCCTGGGCTACCTCGGCCCCAACGATCTGAAGACGGCGCTCGCGCGGCAGACCGCGGAGCTCGTCTACGAGACGCTGCGCTGGCGCTGGGGCCGCTTCGAGTTCATCGCGGGGCGCGACCTGCCGGCGCCGGTCGTCGAGGCGTCGCTCGAGCTCGACGTCGAGGCGATCCTCATGGAGGGCTTCCGCCGCGTCGACGAGTGGCACCTGATCGAGCGCGCGATCGACGACTTCGATCTGGTGTTCCTGCGCAACGAGGACGCCGTCGCCCAGATGGGCCGCGGCCGCCTGACGCGCGAGGAGCTCGCGATCCTCGAGCTGGTGAACGGCAAGAACTCGGTGAAGGACATCGTGCGCAAGTCGCGCATGGGCAGCTTCGAGGTGAGCAAGATGCTGTATCGACTGCTCTCCATCAAGCTCGTCCGCCGCCGCGTCCTGCCCGTCGCTGTGTAGGGCCGCGAAGGCGTGGTAGCACTCGGGCCATGTCCGAGACCCTGGAAGCCCAGCTCCGCTCGCAGCTCACCGCCGCCATGAAGGCGAAGGATCAGCGCACCGCCAACCTGGTGCGCATGATCAACACGAAGATCACGGAGCGGCGCACGGCCAAGGACTTCAGCGGCCAGGTCGACGACAAGCTCATCCTCGAGGTCATCTCGGCCTACAAGAAGCAGATGGAGAAGGCGCGTGCCGACTTCGTCAACGCCGGCGACAAGGGCAAGGCGCAGGTCGAGGAGCTCGACTTCGAGCTCGACTGGTGCTCGAAGATGCTGCCCCAGCAGCTGAGCGAGGCGGAGCTCGAGGCCGCGGTCGCCGAGGCGGTCGCCGCCCTGCCCGCCAAGGACCCGAAGATGGCCGGCCGCATCATCGGCGCGATCAAGAAGCAGTTCGGCGACCGCGCCGACGCGCAGCTCGTCAAGAAGCTCGCCGAGAAGGCCCTCAGCTAGGTCCCCGGCGACCTCTCAGTCGCCGGCAACCACCGGCGACTCTCAGTCGCCGGCGAACAGTCGGGCCTGGTTCGTGCCGATCCGGGGGCGCTGCTTGCCGCGGCGCGTGCGGCGGTGCTCGATCCGGTCGGCGCGCCCTTCCGCGCGGCCGTAGGCCGTGGGGCTCGGCAGGAGCACGAGCGGCGCGATGGGCTCGAGCTCGTGGCGGGTCGGCTCGGCCGCCGGCGACGAGGTGACGACGGGCGCCGCGGTCTCGGGGCGCGCGATCGCCTCGATCGTCGTCCGGGCCTCGCCGTTGAGCGCGCGACCGATGGCGTCGGCGAGGGCCTCCGCGTCGGACTGGGGCACGAGCACCGAGCGGATCGCCGGCAGCGAGGCCGCGCCGGTGATGGTGAAGTTCAAGGACTACGCGTTCTTCGTGCCCAAGGATGCCAGCGGTCGCGCCGCCGTCGTCGAGGGCACGCTCACCCTGCGGCAGGAGACCGTCGAGCAGACGCGCCACTACCTGGAGGACGCGGGCAAGACCGAGGAAGCCAAGAAGGTGACCGAGGGCCGCAAGATCCTGTTCTTCATGGCCAGCGGCGTCGCGATCGAGAAGACCGGCGGCTGAGCCTTCCGCGTGCCGGAGCCAGCCCCCGACCCACGCTCCCCGCTGCGCCAGCGGGTCCACGAGATCGTCTTCGAGGTCGACACGCGCACTGGCCGCGTCTTCGACGTCGTGCTCCTGCTCCTGATCGTGAGTTCGCTCGCGGTCATCATGCTGGAGAGCGTCGAGGCGATCGGTACGCGCCACCGCCCGCTGCTCATCGCGCTGGAGTGGGCGTTCACCGGGCTCTTCACCGCCGAGTTCCTGCTGCGCCTGTGGTGCGTCCGCGCGCCCGGTGGCTACGCCCGCAGCTTCTTCGGTATCGTCGACCTGCTCTCGATCCTGCCGACCTGGCTCGGCCTGTTCTTCGCGGGCACGCACTCGCTGCTGGTGATCCGCGCCCTGCGCCTGCTCCGCGTGTTCCGGGTGTTCAAGCTGGCGAGGTTCAGCGGCGAATCGCGCCACCTGTCGCGCGCGCTCTGGGCCAGCCGACACAAGATCTCGGTGTTCCTGCTCGCGGTCGTGTGCAGCGTGCTCATCGCCGGCGCCTTGATGTACCTGGTCGAGAGTCCGGAGCACGGCTTCACCAGCATCCCGTACGCGGTGTACTGGGCGGTGGTGACGCTCACCACCGTGGGCACGGCGACGTCTCGCCGCAGACGCCACTCGGTCAGGCGCTGGCGATGCTGCTCATGGTGCTCGGCTACGGCCTGATCGCGGTGCCGACCGGCATCGTGTCGGCGGAGTTGGTGCAGCAGCCGCGTGTGACGAGCGGGCAAGCGTGCCCGGCGTGCTGCGCGGAGGGCCACGAGCCGGAGGCGAAGTTCTGTCGGAAGTGTGGAGCGGGGCTGTAGGAAGGCCAGCGCGCAAGGGATGGCTACCAGAGATCGAGCACGCCGTCGGTCATGTTGGACAGTGACGGTGGCGGCAGGCGGTAGTTGACGTCGCAGCG
>JAIOII010000587.1 GCA_019912685.1 Kofleriaceae bacterium | reverse complement strand
CGGTGCAGGGCGAGGGCGGCCTGAACGTGGCCCGCCTGGAGTGGCTGCGCGGCCTGGCGGAGATCCGGTGTCGACGCGAACGCGACGTCGTCGCCGGTGGCGTATGCGCGCGCGCCGATCTCGTCGGCGGCGGCGGCGGCGCCACCGACGTGCGCGCGGACGCCGGTCACGTCGTGGTGACCGAACGCCCGCTGGATGATCGCGAGGTGCGGCAGCGTCGTGCCGCCGCCCGAGACGCCTTCGCGAGCCGCGAGGTGCACCGCGAACGGATCCATGTCGGCGATGCGACCGCCGTCGGCTTGCACCGCGCCGTGGGCGGCGTGCGCCGGTGCGCGCGCAGGCGGTGCGTCGGCCATGTCGCTCGAGGTCCGCGCGCGCTCGCTGCCCAGCTCGCGCACGATCGCTGGCAGCGCATCCATCGACAGGGTGCGCGTGACCTTGCCGGGGGCGGGGCGCTTGCGCTGCTTGCGGCGCGAGCGGGAGGGAGCGTCGAGCTCGTACGCCTCCTCGGCGTCGACCTCCGCGGTCGGCGGCTCGTACCTCCCCTCGAAGTCCATTGCCATCGCAGAGTGGCGACGGCCTCCGATGTGAATCTTCCCGACGAAAGAAGGGCGAGGAAGTAAGCGACGTTACTCTTCGTCGTCCTCGGTCTCGTCCGCGGGCTCCTGGGCGGTCGGCTCGGCGGTAGGCTCCTGGGCCGTGGGCTCGATCGCCTTCGCATCGTTCTCGTCGTCGCCGTCGTCGGGAGCGACGTCGACGACCTCGATGACGGCGGCCTCCTCGACCTCCCCGACCTCGGGGGTCGGATCTTTGGCCCGCTCGATCGCGGCCACGTTCGACGCGTGCGTCGGCTCGAGGCTCTCGCCGCCGTCCTTTTCCGGATCGACCTCGATCCTGCCGGCGCTCCGCGGCCAGGCCGGCTCGGTCCCCTGCTTCGGGCCGCAGGCAGCCAGCGCGAGCGCGGCGACGGACAGAGCGATGGCGCAGCGCCGCATCGCTCCAGTGGTAGCACATGGCCCCCCACGCGTCGCGACCGGCGCACATTCTGATAGGTTCGGGGCCGATGAGCCTGACGGTCGGCCAGCCCGCGCCCGGATTCACCCTGCCCTCGTCGGACGGTGGCACGTTCGCGCTCGACGATCTGCGCGGCACGGTCGTCGTCGTCTACTTCTACCCGCGCGACAGCACGCCGGGCTGCACGATCGAGGCGGAGGAGTTCCGCGACGCGGTGCCCGCGCTCAAGAAGCTCGGCGCGATCGTCGTCGGCGTCAGCAAGGACTCGATCGCGTCGCACTGCAAGTTCCGCGACAAGTTCCACCTGACGTTCCCGTTGCTCTCCGACGAGGACGGCCACGTGCTCGAGGCGTACGGCGCGTGGGGCCAGAAGATGATGTACGGCAAGCCGATGATCGGCGTCATCCGCTCGACGGCGATCGTCGGACGCGACGGCGCGGTGCTGCGTCACTGGCCCAAGGTGAGCGTGAAGGGGCACGCGGCCGAGGTCGTGGCGGCCGTCGCCGAGCTCACCGGGCAGGCGGCGCCGAAGGCGAAGCCGGCGCCGAAGGCGAAGCCGGCCGCGAAGGCGAAGCCGGCCGCGAGGAAGCCGCCCGCGAAGCAGAAGTCGAAGGCCGCGCCGGCGAAGAAGGCCGCGGCCCGCAAGCCGGCGAAGAAGCCGGCAAGGAAGAAGGCGCGTGGCTGAGAAGGGCGCCAGACGTGCCATCGTCGGCGTGCTCGTCCTGGGCGCGGTCGTCGCGGTGGTGATGCTCTTCGCCGTCGATCGTCGCAAGCGCTCGACCGCCGGCAAGGCCGACAACCCCGTCGTGCTCGTGCTCTCGCCGGCGCACGGCGACGCCGACGTCGCGCATGGCGGCGTTCGAGCTCGCCGGCACTCCCGCCGTCGACGGCGGCGTCCTGCCGATCCTCGACTACCTGCTCGCGCAGCAGGAGTACGGCGTGCAGGCGAGCCTCCAGCTCCTGCGCGGGCGCACCGGCTCGCACGATGTCTCCGCCGTGATCGTCGTCCAGGCCAGCAGCCCGCTGACCACCGTCGAGCAGCTCGCCGGCAAGCCGGTCGCGTTCGTCGAGCGCTCGTCGACGACCGGCTACCTGCTCGCCGCGCGCCTCCTCCAGGAGCGCAAGGTCACCGTGCAACCGGTCTTCACCGGCGACCACGCCGCGTCGCTCGCGCAGCTCGAGGCCGGCAAGGTCGCCGCCGCCGCGACGTTCGCGGCCGATCGCCCGGGCACCCGCGTCCTCGCCGAGGCCGGCACCGTCCCGAACGAGCCCG
>JAIOII010000586.1 GCA_019912685.1 Kofleriaceae bacterium | reverse complement strand
GACGGGCACGGTGTGCGGCTACGCCGACGACACCGCCGGCTACGCGTGCGTCGACCCGGGCGGCGCGGGCGCGTTCGTCGTGCGCGGACGCGTGCGCTGGGAGGATCGCCCGCTCTCGCCCGGTGAGCTCGGCGCCGCGATCGCCGTGCCGGCGCGCGGCGTGATGGTCTCGGTCCTCGACGACGCGAACGACGCGACGCTCGCGACCGGCTCGACGGCCGACGACGGCAGCTTCACCCTGCGCTACGACGCGACCGCCGGCGCGCGCGTGCGCGTGACGACGTACAGCCGTTCGCGCGCGACCGTGCGCCCGGTGCGCGTGCGCAACGCGAGCGGCTACCTGCACGCGGTCGGCTCCCCGTCGTTCACCGCCGGCGCGGCCGCGCCGGTCGACCTCGTGATCACGGGGACGGCGAGCGCCGCGGCGTGGAACGCGCTCGACAACATGGTGCGCGGCATGGACCTCGTGCGCGCGCGCGGCATCACGTCGATCGCGCCGCTCATCGTGTACTGGCAGCTCGGGTCGGCGACCGGCTCCTACTACCAGGGCGGCAGCAACGAGCTCCACCTCGACGGCGACGACGGCTACGACGACGTCGTCGCGCTGCATGAATTCGGCCACTACCTGCAGGACGAGTACTCGGCGAGCGACAACCCTGGCGGCGCGCACGACGGCAGTCCCGCCGATCCGCGCCTCGCGTGGGGCGAAGGCGGCGCGACGTGGTTCGCGATCGCCGCGCGCGGCGTGCCGTACTACATCGACTACGCCGCCGGCGGCGGCTGGCACGTCGAGCTCGAGGACCGGGTCCACGCCGCGTCGCTCACGTCGCCGATGTCGCAGAACATCAGCGAGTGGATGGTCGCCGAGGTCATGTGGGACGTGAGCGACGGCAGCCTCGACGGCGACGGCGACCCGATGACGCCGGGAGATCCCGCCGCCGTCTTCGACGTGCTCGTCGGATACCTCGTCGCGCCGAGCGCTGCCGATCGCGGGCGCGCGGGCGTCGACCTCGTCGACTGGCTCGACGGCTGGTTCATGCACCACGGCATGGCCTCGTGCGCGGCGATGCGCGCGCTCGTCCGCGACCGCTACCGGTTCCCGTACGACTTCGCCGGGCCGGCCGGCGCGTGCCCGTAGCCCGCGCGGACGCGCGCTCAGGCGGGCGTGAACTTGCCGCGCGCCGGCAGGAGGAACTTCATGAAGGCGAGCTCGGCGGGCGTGTTGCGCTTGGTGTAGGTGCGCTTGTCGACGACGAACCACGTGTGCTCGTCGTCGGTGACCTCGGCGGCCGTCGCGGCGATGCGGATCGTCGCGGCGTCGACGCCCGACTCGGCGAGGAGCGCGCGCAGGCGCGCGACCTTGTCGGCGAGCGCGACCTCGGCGAACTGCGGTCCGACCTTGGCGGTGAGGTCCACGGCGGGCGCGCCGCCGTAGACGTGGTTCGGCTCCATGTCGCGGGTGACGACGCTGCCGACCATCGCCATCGCGCGATCGCCCGCGACGATCGGCGACACGACGCAGTGGCCGACGAACCAGACGTCCTTGCCGATGTGGAGGGGCTTCTCGCCGAGGAAGCGGCAGCCTTCCAGCGTGTCGCCGTACTTGATGTGGCTCCACAGCTGCGAGTGCGCGCCGATGCCGCAGTTGTCCCCGATCGTGGCGCCGCCGATCGAGTCGATGATCGTGAACTGACCGATCCACGCGTTGTGGCCGATCGTGCACGGCAGGTAGCCGTGGACGTTGGTGTGGTGGTGGAGCTTGCCGTGGTCGCCGAGGCGGAACTCCGGGCAGCGGATCTGCACGCCCTCGCCGATGTAGCAGTGGTCGCCGAGCTCGATGCACCGCGCCCGGCCACCGTCGGGCCCGCACAGGACCGCCGTCGGGTGGATGACCGTGCCGGTGCCGAGGATGACCTCCTCGGCGTCGATGGTGGCGGCAGCCATGGCGGCACCGTACCATCAGGGCGTGACCGCGAACGTCCGGGACGGCATCGCGCAGGATCCGACGGTGGAGGGCGGCAGGACGCCTGGCGCGGCCGCCGGCGGGGTGGACGAGCTGGCCGCGGGCAGCGCCGCCGGCGAGTACGTGGTCGAGCGGCGGCTCGGCGGCGGCGCGATGGGCGACGTCTACGCCGGGCGCCACCCCGTGATCGACAAGAAGGTCGCGATCAAGGTGCTCAAGCGCGAGCTCGCGGCGCGCGCCGACTCCGCCGAGCGGTTCCTGCGCGAGGCGCGCGCGGTGAACCAGATCGATCACGCGAACGTCGTCGACGTGTTCGCGCTCGGGCGGCTCGACGACGGGCGGCTCTACCTCGTCATGGATCTGCTCGACGGCGAGTCGCTGCGCGCGCGCCTGGCGCGCGGCCCGATGGCGCCCGACGTCACGCTCGCCGTGCTGGCGCAGATCGCGCAGGCGCTCGACGTGGCCCACGCGCGCGGCGTCATCCACCGCGATCTCAAGCCCGACAACATCATGCTGACCGGGCCGGCGGCGCGCCCGGTGGCGCACGTCCTCGACTTCGGCATCGCCAAGCTCGTCGCCGACGCCGCCGGCGAGCGGGCGCTCGAGACCCTGACGGGGCAGGGCGCCTGGCTCGGGACGCCGGCGTACATGGCGCCCGAGCAGTGGAGCGCCGACGGCGCGACCGCCGCCTCGGACCGCTACGCGCTCGGCATCGTCGCGTACGAGATGCTCACCGGCAAGCCGCCGTTCGCGGCGACGACGCTCCCCGGCATGATGGAGCAGCACTTCCGCGGCGACGTCCCGTCGGTGACCTCGAGCGGCGCCG
>JAIOII010000062.1 GCA_019912685.1 Kofleriaceae bacterium | reverse complement strand
TCTCGAGCACGCGCACGCGCTGCGCCGGCAGCCGGCCCTGCGCCGCGAGCGCGGCGACGAGCGCGGCGCCGTACGTCTTGCCGCCGAGCGCCGGGTGCGGCTCGCGGAGGAGGTGCGAGAGCGTCGTCTCCTGGTGATCGAACTGGGCGTCGGCGTCGGCGACGTCCCGGTAGTAGTCCTCCGTCCCCACGTCCCTCATCGTTGCCACCGCGTCCTCGAGCGGGTCGCCCGGCTTCCACGCGCGGTACGGCATCGTCGAGGTCAGGTAGCGCGGCGCCATCGCCGGCCGCTTGGCGTACATCGACTGCGGGAACGCCGACAGCTTGATCGCCTGAACGTCGGAGTGCGCGAGCCGCTGCACGAGCGCCGCGAGCTTCTTCGCGTCGTGCTTGGCGCGCAGCTCGTTCAGCCGGTTCTCGCCGTCGAACGCGTCCCACATCCTGGTCTCGGCGGCGTCGAGCTCGACGGTCTTCACCGGCCGGTCGCCCCACGCCGTCCAGATCGTCACGCGGTCGCCGTGGCGCCGCCACACGTTCCACCGGCCCTTGAACGCGATCATCGGCCAGATGCCGGCGACCTCGTCGTCGTCGGGCTCCATCAGGCACGAGTGCTGGTAGAAGATGTCGACGAACTGCTGCGGCGCCTGACCGTCGAACACGTCGGCGTGGCGCGCGCACACCTCGGACGCCTTCTGCGGCTCCTCGAACTGGTCGAGGAACGCGAGGAGGTCCGGGCTCATCTGAAGTAAGTAGCCGTAAAGGTCGTGGTACAGGTACACGGCGCCCTGATGGGCGAACGTGGACAGGTGGCGCGATCGGCGCAGCACCTCGGGCGACGCGGTCCCCTGGGTCATCGCTCCGTTGGTACCATGGCGCCGCAGCGAAGGACGACGTTGCCATGACTTACCTGTTCGAGACCGAGGAGCACGCCGCGCTGCGCGCTCAGGCCCGCCGCTTCGCCGTCGAGCACATCGCGCCCCACGCGGCGCGCTGGGACGAGGACGAGGAGTTCCCGGTGGCGCTCTACCAGGCGATCGCCGCCGCCGGCCTCGTCGGCATCGGTTACCCCGAGGAGGTCGGCGGCAGTGGCGGCGACCTCGGCCACGTGCTCGCCGTCTCCGAGGAGCTCGTGGTCGCCGGCACGTCGGTGGGCGCGGTCGTCGGCCTCGGCAGCCACGGCATCGCGGCGCCGCCGATCGTGCGCTTCGGCACCGACGAGCAGAAGCGCCGCTTCGTCGCGCCGGTCCTGCGCGGCGAGACGATCTGCGCGCTCGCCATCACCGAGCCCGGCGGCGGCAGTGACGTCGCCGGCCTGACGACGCGCGCGGTGCGCGACGGCGATGACTACGTCGTCACCGGGGCCAAGACCTTCATCACGTCGGGCGTGCGCGCCGACTGGGTGCTCGCCGCGGTGCGCACCGGCGGGCCCGGCCACGGCGGGGTCTCGTTCCTCGTCATCGAGAAGGGCACGCCCGGCTTCCACGTCTCGAAGAAGCTGAAGAAGACGGGCTGGTGGGCGTCGGACACCGCGGAGCTCGCGTTCGACGGCTGCCGCGTGCCGGTCGCGAACCGCATCGGCCCCGAGAACGGCGCCTTCCCGATGATCACGAGCAACTTCGCCGGCGAGCGCCTGATGCTCGCCGGGCAGTGCGTCGCGATCGCCGAGCTGGCGTACCGCGAGGCCAGGCGGTACGCGAAGGAGCGCGTGGCGTTCGGCAAGCCGATCACGGGGTTCCAGGTCATCCGCCACAAGCTCGCCGACATGGCGACGCGCATCGCGGCGGCGCGCGCGCTCACCGGCGAGGCGGCGATCCGCGTCGCGCGCGGCGAGCCCGCGCCCGGGCTGTGCGCGATGGCGAAGAACGCGGCGACCGACATGTGCTCGGCCGTCGTCGACGAGGCGGTGCAGATCCACGGCGGCATGGGCTACATGCGCGAGGTCACCGTCGAGCGCCTGTACCGCGACGCGCGCCTCTATCCGATCGGCGGCGGCACGCGCGAGATCATGAACGAGATCATCTCCAAGACCGAGGGATACTGATGAGCGACGCCGCGCCCTCGCCCGCGCAGCCGGCCGGCGCGCCGCCGGCGTTCACGATCGCGGTCGCGGTCATGCTCGGCGTCGGCACCGCCCTCAGCCTCGTCGTCGCCTACGCCGCGACGCGGGCGGGCCGCCCGGTCGACGGGAGCTGGGTGCAGGGCTTGCTCTTCCAGGGGCGCTCGCTCGTCGCGACCGCCACGTCGTTCGCCGTCACCGTGCTGATGCTCGTCGGCTTCGCCGAGCTGGTCCGCCGCAGCGGCCCGGGGCGCGACGGGCTCGTGCTCCGCGCCGGGCTCGTCGCGCTCGTCGTCATGCTGCTGTCCGCGCTGGCCGCGGCGTACATGCTCCACTGGTGGTGGCCGCGCGGCGAGTCGTCGCGGGAGCGGGCCGAGACGATGGACGCGTTCGTTCGCTGGCGCGGACGCCTGGTCTTCGCGGCGGCGCTCGTCGCCTCGGCGTCGCTGATCGCGGCCGGGCGCCGTCATCGCGTCGTCGTCGTGGCCGCGGCGCCGCTCCTCGTCTTCACCGCGCTCCAGCACCCGATCCCGTGGCTCCACGAGCTGGTCTCGTTCGAGGACCCGTCACACGGCGAGCTCTGGCTGCAGGCCGCGATCGACATCTGGATCCGCATCGGCTTCTGCGGCGCGCTCGTGGCGACGGTCTCGGCGATCGGCGCCGCGCTGCCGCCGGCGCCCGCCGACATGGTGCGCGCCGGGCAGGGTCTCGAGCGCGTCGGCTCGGGGCTCGTCGCGCGCGTGATCGTCATCCTGGTCTCGATCTTCACGCTGATCATGACCGTCGGGGCGCAGTCGCCGGGGATGCAGCGCGTCGCCGGCGTGCTCTTCCCGGCGTGCCTGCTCGTCGCGAGCATCGCGATCGTCACCGGGATGCTGCAGGTCGGCGGCCTGTCGGCCGCGGGTGCGCCGCGCAAGCGCCTCTACGCCGGCGCGGCGCTGACGATGTCCGCCATGGTCATCGACGCGATCAAGGCCGTGTCGCTCTACCTCGCGCTGCGGCGCGGCGGCGAGGACGACGCGTACGTCGTCGAGCGGCTGAAGCGCGTGGCGACGGCGTTGCCCTACCTCAGCCCCGTGCTCGCGCTCGCAGGGCTCTGGTGCGTGCTCTCGGCGGCCGTGGTGCTGCGCCGCATGACGCCGGACGCGCGCGTCGACGAGCGCGGCATCCGCGCCGCCGCGGCGTCGGTGACGATCTTCACCGCGGCGGCGGTCGCGCTCCTGCGCTGGGTCGAGAGCGGCGTGAAGAGCCCGGCGACGTTCGTGATCGTCTCGATCGTCGTCGCCTTCGCCAACATCGTGGCCCAGCTCGCGGTGGCGCGCGTCTGCCACCGCGTCGGCGGCGCGATGCGTGAGGTCGCGGTGTTGCCGTCCGCGGTGGCGACCGTCAAGTGAGCGCGCGGTGAGCATCCCCGCGCTGCGCCCGCCGCCGCCGGCCCTGGCCGTGGCGGCCGTCGTCGCGGCGCTCGCGCACGCCGGGCTCGCGATCGCGCTCAACGTGATCCGCACCGATCCGTGGGGTTTCTACAGCCCGGCGTACCAGCGCGTGTGGCCCCTCATCACGATGGGCGCCCGGGCCGTCACCATCGGCGCCATGATCGTCGGCGCCGCGGCCGCCGTCTCGCTCGTGCGCGCGCGGCGGTCGGCGGGCACCGCGCTCACCGCGGCGGCGTTCCTCACGGCGGCGGTCACCGTGAGCGTCGAGCTGGTCGCGACCTGGCTCTGGCCGTGGCACGAGGCCGGCCGTGGCTGGCGCGGCGACCTCCTCCACGTCACCGACTGGGTGATCGCCGCGCCGCCGCTCGTCGCCGTGATCGGGCTCTGCATGGCCGGATGGGCCGACCGCGGCGTGCGCGTCATCGCGCCCGGCGCGATCGGCGCCGGCCTCGTCCTGAGCTCGCCGCCGCCGCTCACGGCGTGGGCGTACGGCTGGATCGAGCACGGGACGTGGCGGTGGAGCGTCGAGGCCGGCAGCTACGTCCAGGTCCCCGACGCGCGCATGTGGATCGTGCCCGGCGTCATCGCGGCGGCGAGCGTCGCGTGGGCCATCGGCGTCGTGCTGCTCGTCCAGCGGCTGCCGCCGGTGCCGGTCGAC
>JAIOII010000585.1 GCA_019912685.1 Kofleriaceae bacterium | reverse complement strand
GATCCATGGCACCCGGGTGGGCTCCTCCTGGCGGATCAACCCCTGGAGCCTGCTGCCCCTGGTGGCCGCGAGGGCCGAGGAGGAGGGGTAGCGCCACCCCGGACGCGAAGGGCGGCCCATGCCCATCGCTCCCGCCCGCTTCCTCCCCGACGCCCGGCCCGACGCCGGCGTGCTCGTCTGCCCCATCGGCTACGCCCCGATCAACGGGTCCGCGACGCAGTACCGGATCGTGGAGGTGAACGTCACCTGGGCGTTCGCCGCCGCCGACTGCAACGACGACGACGACCTCGGCAGCGCCGTCAGCGGCCGCACCCACCTCGTCGTCGTGGGGGACGACGCCGAGAAGATCGCGCTCACCAACCAGTTCAGCGGCAATACCTGGGTGGGCCTCTCCGACGCCGAGGTCGAGGGCACCTTCCAGTGGGTCACGAACGAGCCGACCAACGGGTACCCGGTCGTCGGGCAACAGCCGCCGTGGGACACCGGCGATCCCGACGGCGGGACGGACGAGAACTGCGTGCGCTTCAAGAACTCGTTCGACTTCGAGGACAAGCGCTGCACCGACACCAACAGCTACGTGTGCGAGTGCGACCGCTTCGCCCCGCGCTGACGCGCCGCTGACAATCCCTCAGCGGGGGACGAGGCCGTCGGGATCGGGCGTCGGCTTGCAGCGCGGGTCGTCGGGCCCGGTGATCGCGTCGGCCTTGGCGCCCTGCTTCATCACGACGGCGGTGCCGAGCGCGGTGACGACCGAGAGCAGGATCGCGGCGAGGATCCACGCGCCGCGCCGGGGGCGGAGATCGGGGACCGGCTGCTCGGGCGGCGGCGCCGCCTCCTCCGCGCTCTCCTCCTCGTCCTCGTCGGCGGCCTCGGGCTCGGGCTCGGGCACCGCGGTGAAGACGTGGAGCGAGCGCGCGCCGATCTGGCCCTTCGCGAAGAGCTCGATGTCGAAGAGCCCGATGACCTCGGTCGACGTGCCGGGCTCGAGGTTGAAGATGAGCTTCGAGACGGAGCGCAGCACGCTCACCAGGCCGAGGCCGGCGCCGCCGATCTTCTGCTCCATCTCGGGCGTCGACGAGCGCGCCTTGAGCAGGTACTGCATCGCGCGCTCGCGCGAGAGCGAGCCGCCGCCGTCGCGGACCGACAGGCCGAAGTAGCGGCCGGTCGAGCCGTACTGCACCTCGATCGCGGGGACCTCGGGGAGCTGGACGAGGTCCTTGAGCGTCTTGTCGCGGTAGAGCTCCTTGCCGTCCTTGTCGACCGGCGCGTGGTAGAGCGCGTTCATCATCAGCTCGTCGGCGACGGTCTGGATGCGCTCGCGCACGGGCCCGCGCACGCCGGCGAGGTTCGCGTACTGCATGAGCACGTCGATCGCCTTGTTCTTGTCGGCGTAGCTCTTCACCACCATGGAGAAGGTGGTGACGCCCCACGGGAAGTACTTGTTGAGGCCGAAGATGTTGCCGCGCAGGGCCTTGGTCGCGCTCGCGATGAACTCGTCGGCGTCGAAGTTGTTGCCGTGGCTCATCACGCTGACGACGTGGCCGTCGCTGAACACCGGCAGGTCGTCGGTGATCTTGTGGTCGTCGCCGACGATGAAGATGATCCGCGCGCCCTCCGGCACCTTCTTGTGCAGGCCGGTCGGCGCGCGCTCGGTGCGGGCGTCGACGATCACGAGGTCGGGCTTGCGCTCGCCCTCGAGGACGGTGAGGTCCTTGCCGAAGGCGGCGGTCGACGCGGTCGAGGCGGTCACACGCTGGACTTCCCGCTTGAGGCGGTTGTCAGCCGTGATCACGGACATGTGGTGGCGGAGCATCGGACTGGATCGGCGGGAGGACGGCGGGCGGTGGTCGTTCGGGCTCGGCTCGGGCTACTTCTTGGGCGGGATGACGGCGGTCTGGCCGGTGACGGGGTGGCTGCGGTGCGGCGTGCCGCCGAGGCTCGGCAGCGAGCCGGTCGAGCCGGAGGTCGAGGACGAGCTCGACGCGGCGTCCCCGCTCGAGGACGACGCGGCCGCGCTCGGCTTGCCGCCCTTGCCGAGCTTCTCGGCGAGCTCGAGGCGATCGCGGACCGTGGAGGTCTCCTTGTGGTCGGCCTCGTGCTTCGAGATCTCGTCCTTGCGCTGCTTGATCTCGGCCTCGAGCTCGGCGATCTCGGCCTTGAGCGAGGCGATGCGGCCCTGCAGGTCGTTCTGCCGGCGGATCGCGTCCTGGATGATCGTCGGCAGGTGGATGCCGACCGACTCGAGCGAGAACTTCACGACCTGGACGACGAGCTCGATGTTCTCCTGCGGGAGGGTCCGCATGAGCTCGATCGCCTTGTCGATGCCGTAGTCATCGGCCTCGGGCGCCGGGGCGCGGGCAGGCGCC
>JAIOII010000584.1 GCA_019912685.1 Kofleriaceae bacterium | reverse complement strand
GAGCCGCGAGCAGGCGCTCGCCGGGCGGCCGAGCGCGCGTGCGACGAGCGCGGCCTCGACGGCGTCGAGCCAGGTCTGCGCGGGCGTCACTAGAAGTCGGCCTGGCGCGGCGCGCGCGGGAACGGGATCACGTCGCGGATGTTCTCGATGCCGGTCGCGTACTGGATCGCGCGCTCGAAGCCGAGGCCGAAGCCGGCGTGGGGGACGGTGCCGTAGCGGCGGAGGTCGCGGTACCAGCCGTAGTCGTCCTTCGGCAGCTTCAGCTCGTCGAGGCGCTGGTCGAGCACGTCGAGCCGCTCCTCGCGCTGGCTGCCGCCGATGATCTCGCCGATGCCGGGCGCCAGCACGTCCATCGCCGCGACCGTCTTCCCGTCGTCGTTCAGGCGCATGTAGAACGCCTTGATGTCCTTCGGGTAGTTGATCACCGCGACCGGGCCCTTCACGACCTCCTCGGTCAGGTAGCGCTCGTGCTCGGCCTGGAGGTCCATGCCCCACGCCACCGGGAACTCGAAGGTCTTGCCGCTCTGCTCGAGCGTCTTCACCGCGTCCGTGTACTCCATGCGCTGGAACGTCGACGAGACGAGCGCCTCGAGCCGCTTCACGCAGTCCTTGTCGACGAACTTCTCGAAGAACGCGAGGTCGTCCTTGCGCTCGACGAGCAGCGCCCCGAAGATCGACTTGAGGAAGTCCTCGGCGAGCTGGGCGTCGGCCGCGAGATCGGCGAACGCGATCTCGGGCTCGATCATCCAGAACTCGGCGAGGTGGCGCCGCGTGTTCGAGTTCTCGGCGCGGAACGTGGGCCCGAACGTGTAGACCTGGCTCATCGCCAGGCAGTAGGTCTCGACGTTGAGCTGGCCCGACACCGTCAGGTGCGCCTGCTTGCCGAAGAAGTCCTGGCTCCAGTCGACGGCGCCCGACGGCAGCCGCGGCGGGTTGGCGGCGTCGAGCGTCGACACGCGGAACATCTGGCCCGCGCCCTCGGCGTCGTTCGCCGTGATGATCGGCGTGTGGATCCAGAAGAAGCCGCGCTCGTGGAAGAAGCGGTGCACCGCCATCGCGAGCGCGTGCCGCACGCGCGTGACCGCGCCGATCACGTTGGTGCGCGGGCGCAGGTGGGCGACCTCGCGCAGGTACTCCATCGTGTGCCGCTTGGGCTGCATGGGGTACTGCTCGGGGTCGTCGACGAGCCCGACCGCCTCGATGCGCTCGGCGCGCAGCTCGACGGTCTGACCCTTGCCCTGCGACGGGACGACCTCGCCGTCGACGCGGACGGCGCAGCCGGTCGACATCTTCAGGACGACGTCGCCGTACTCGGGCAGCTCCGCCGGCGCCACGACCTGGAGCGCATCGAAGCACGAGCCGTCGTGCACGGCCAGGAACGAGAGGCCGGCCTTGGAGTCGCGGCGGGTGCGGATCCAGCCCTCGATGGTGACGCGGCTGCCGACCGGCGCGGTGCCATCCAGGACCTGCGAGATGCGTTGCTTCATCGCGCGAAGGGATCTAGCACGGTCGCCTGCGTTATAGTCGGTCCGTGGCACGCCCGACGGCGGTCCGTACGCTCGCTGGCTACACCCTCGGTGACTGCCTGGCGAAGGATCGCTATGGCGAGGTCTATCGCGCGACCGAGGGCAAGAAGGAGGTCACGCTCCTCGTGGTCGATCCCGGCCTCGCCGCCGACGACAGCTTCTCCGAGGCGCTGGCCCGCGGGACGGCGCCGCTGCTCGACGCGTTCCATCATCGCGCCGTGGTCGGCACGATCGTGGTCGCCCAGGACGGCAAGCACCTGGTCGTGGTCACCGAGGCCACGAGCGGCGCGGTCGCGCTGGCGCAGGTGCTGGAGCGCGTCCAGGCGCGCAGCGGCAAGGTGCCCGGACGCATCGCGACCGCGATCGCGCGCGCCATCGTCGACGCGCTCGCCACCGCTCACGCCGCCGGCATCGTCCACGGCGCGCTGCACCCGCGCAGCGTCCTCATCGATCGCGACGGCAACGTGCGGGTCACCGACTTCGCCGTCGGCCTCGCGGCGATGAGCGCGGCGGCCGCCGGCTCCGACGCGATCTCGCTCAAGGGCCTCGCGGGCTACCTCGCCCCCGAGCTCGCGCTCGGCGACGAGCCGTCGCCGGCGTCGGACGTCTACGCCGTCGGCGCCTTGCTCTTCACCATGCTCACCGGCGAGACACCGCCCGGCTCGCTCAACTCGTCGCCGGCGATCGAGCGCCTGGTCCAGCGCGCGCTCGACACCGATCTCGCGCGCCGCTTCGCCAGCGCGGTCGAGCTGCAGGAGAACCTCGCCGAGGCGCTCGAGGACGACCGCTGGGAGAGCGCCGGCGCCGCCGAGCTGATGCGCTTCGTCGCCGAGCTCGGCGGCGCGCCCGAGGCCAACCTCGACGCGGCGACCGAGGACCTCCTGGCGAGCCTGAGCGGCGGCGCCGTCGAGGTCACGCGGCCGACGGGCACCGCGGAGCCGACCGGCCTCGAGA
>JAIOII010000061.1 GCA_019912685.1 Kofleriaceae bacterium | reverse complement strand
GCCCACAGGAGCTCGATCGGTTCGAGGGGCGCGATGCGACCCCCGCGGAGCTCGCCATCCTGAATGAGACGGAGCCACGCCGCGTGATGGGCCTTCCGCCGCCGCCGGCTGATCACCCACCCGAACAGGTTCTCGAGCTTGCGCTCGCGTTCGCGCAGGAGCTCTTGCGCCGACGCCCGCTTGGCCGCGGCGCGTGACATCGCATGCGCCGCCGCCAGACGGGCAAGCAGCACCGTGCGCATGAACGTCGGCGGTGGCGCCACGGTCTCGATCCAGGCGCGCGCGCGCCGACCGAGCAGTGGCGGAACGTCCACGCCGGTGCACTCCAGGGCGTTGAACAGCCCGGCCATCATGACGTGGTCCTCGCGCGGGGCCGCGCCGTCGAGAAGGTCGGCGCGACGGGACATCAGCTCGACCAACACGTCACCGAGGCCGGCGACATCACGGTACGCGCCGGCAAGAATGGCTTCGGGCACGATGCGGGTCGTCCCAGGGGGCGGACCGGCTCCGCGCCGGGCCGCGGACTCGCATGCTGCGCGGAACGCCGCCCAGCCTGGCTCCGGGTTGTTCGGGCGCTTGTTCGGGCCGACCTTCCGCATCGGTTGTTTCGGGGTCGGGCGCCGCGGCGCGGAACGCAGCGACCCGTGTCTCGTCGAGACGCGCCCGCCCGCGGCCGCAGCCGGACCGGGGGACCCTGGGATATCAGCCAAGGCGAACGCCTCCGCGCGCGCTTCGACGATGCTTCCGACGTGGCGATAGATCGCGTTCACGAGATCGTCGCGCCCGGAGCGGTTGAGCGAGAGCGTGGTGATCGCGTGCCCGGCGCGCGCATACTCGGCGAGCACAGCAAGGACTCGCTCACGATTCCAGCGGAACTTCGGTAGGTCGCACTCGCGTCGGGCGTGCGAGATCCCTCCGACATGGAGGCGCAGCGCCCGCCGAAGATGACGAGGCAGCGTGTCGGCACGCCGCATCGGGTCGGCCGCCATCAGCGCTCGATACTGTTCGAGCGCTTCGTCGCGGGTCATCGTCACGACGTGACGAGCTGGGGCCGGCTGCCGTGGCGCAAGTCCCGCTGCTGTGCGTGCGCGAGCGAAGTTCCCGAAGTGCCGATACACGGCGCGGATCAGCTGTTCCTCGCCGAGCAAGCGAAGCCTCCGCGGCGTGACGAGCTGTCCGGCAGCGTGGAGGCGCGCGAGCGCGCCGCGGACCGATGCCTTGGTCTCGTAGTCGGCGCCGCGTCTCCAGCCACCGGGCATTCGCTGCCGTGCGACCGCGAGATTCCCGAACCACGCGATCGCCAGCTCGACCACGCCCGCGTGTTCAGGGAGAAGCGCGATCGCGTTCGGCGGTGTGCCCGTCTCCGCGAGCTCCGTCAGCCGTCTAAGGACGTCGTCGCGTCCGTCGGGTCCCCGGTCACGCACTGTGCGCCTACGGCGAAGTCGAGGAGCGCTTGTAGGTGATGACGGCGAGGCAGGCGCACAGAGCGACTGTGGGGCGGGCGGGCATGGTCTTCAGGTTCCTGATGCAGTTGCACGTCGCCGGCGCTGTTGCTGCCACGCGAGCTCTCGGAGAGTGGGGAGAGCGTTCGTATCCTGGCGCTGGTCACGGCGCTTCGCGGCGACATGATCGGAGATCGCAAGGTTCGCCGCGTTGAGCGCAGCGTCGAACCGTCCGAAGAATCGCTTGGCCGCAGCTACCAGGCCGGGTGGCCCGTGTCGCTTCACGAATGCCGCATCTGCATTGCCGCCGATGAGCCACGTGCCGAGCTCGGAGATCACGCTCTCGCGAGTCCATTGCCGCTTGGTCTTGCCGCTATCGATCGGACTCGACGGGCTCGTTGCCCCAGACGTGCGCGCAGGTACGTCACGCTTCGCCCGTGAACGCGACGGGCGGCGCCGACCCGCATCGGTCGCCGGCCTCGAGAGCTCCTCGGCAAGGATCGTAGCTACGATCTTCAAGGCAAGCTTTCCGAGCTCGGACTCGAACTGCGCGACCTCGCGTGCAAGAAGCGTGGTTGGAGACTCTCTCCTCATGTTCCCCCATCATCGCCGAAGCAATGAGCGTTTGGCTTGAACGGGATCTCGATACGCCAGGATGCTGCGCGTAGATGCGTACTCTCGGTGCCTCCTCGTGCTCATTTCGGAAGCAGCGCGACGAGGGCCTGAAACTCTTTGTAGATGTTCGCCAGCTCGACCGAATCGTCAGGCGGGTCGTCCTTGCACGTGACCGCGAGCCCTTCGCCGAAGCCCCTCACGAGAGTGGAGCCCTGCTCGTCCCACGCTGCGGCATCGACGCCGGCCGGCTTGAGGTTCGCGACCGCCCGCGCCTGAGCGAGGATCTGCATGAACTGATCGCACGTCTTCTTGCTGCGCTCGTCGCTCTCGGGCTCGTTGAGCAACGTGACGAGCGTGGTTTCGAGGTCCGCCACCTCCTTCGGACGCTTCACCTCGGCAGCCGCGGACGCCGCGTCATCGCCGGATCCAGGTGCAACTGCAGCATCGGGCGCGGCCGGAGCGGAGCCCGAACCCTCTGCCGCGGTGCCAGAACCCGAAGCCGTACCTTCGGACGTCTTGGTGCCCTTGCAGGCGGCGAGTAGAACGACACACACGAAGAGGGGCCTCATGGCGCCTACATTACCGTGTTCGAGCTACTGGATCACGAAGCGCACCGCGAAGTAGCCCATCGCACGCGCCTCTTCCCATGTGAGCTTCGTCGAGCTGCGCGTGTCGCGTGCGGGGTCGTTCACGAGGACGTGATCGTGGTGAAGTGACTGCAGACGGACGAAGTGACCCGAGAGGCCGACGATCACGGAGGCGCCGGCATCGAGGTCGGCTCCGACGTTCTCGATGATGTGATCGCGATAGACGTCGAGCGTGGCTCGCTCATCCAGGCCGCTGTCCGTGCCGGGATCGGAGATCGCGGCCTCGTAGGCGGGGCGTAGTTTCTCGAGCGCGTCCTTGTCTTTCTGCTTTCCTGACGCGTCGGCCTTGTTCCGCTGATTGATGAACTTCTCCACGGGGGTGCGGTTCTTGTTGCCGTGCTGCTTGAGCACCTTGTAGTCGTGCTTGATCCCCTTCCGCTTGTTCTCTTTGGTCTCGCGCGTACCGGTCGGATCGAAGAGTTTCTGCTTCGCAGTGGTTTTGAACATCCCGCCCATCTCGAGGATGTTCGACCACACCGTGACGTTCTTGTACGCCTTCGCCTGCGCCGCCTTCACGCCCTCGTCGGAGAGGTCGCCGTTCGTCGCCTGAGCGATCGCGACAAGTTGCAGGAAGTCGGGGAGCCGCATGCCGGCGAGGTTGTCCCAGGCGATGCCCTGACCCGCCGTCGCATCGAAGGCGCCCTCGTCGAGCTCGTTCTTGACGAGCCTGTGCTGGTAGAGGCGCGCGGCAGCCTTCACCGCTTCCCTGTCACCCGTGTAATCGTTTGCAGTACGGCCTTGGCCTTCGAGCGCCATGCCGAGCACGGTCATGTTGCAGGTGCGCGTCGTGTCCACCGTCTCGAGGATGTCGACGTTGCGCGACTGGAAGTAGTAGGGAGACAGATCCTGGATCGCCCGGTAGACGGCCACGCGAAACGCCTTCAGCTTCGTCGCGTCGAGCCCACTGCCGTTGAATCGGTCCATCTGCGCCCGAAGCGCGCCGATCCCCGCGACGAGCTCGTCTCGCCCCTTCCCTTGTTCTTCCGAACGGTTCTTCTTGAGTCCGCGGGACTTGGCCTGGAGCCCGGCGAGCGCGCCGGCGATGGCCTCGGCCTCGGGGCTTCGAAGGGCAGCGACCAGGCTGCCCATTCGTTCGTCCGTGACGGCGGCCGACGGCACGGGCGAGAGCGCGGGCGCGCTACCCTGGCCGGTGCTCGCCGACGGCGTCGCGGTCGCGCGCGCTCCGCTGTTGCCGCTCGAAGAGGCAGTGGCAGCCGTGACCGGTGGCTTCTTGGCCTGCTGCCGTCGCTGTCGCTCGACCTCGACAAGGCTGGTTTCGGCGAGCAGCCGCAGCAGAAGCACGGTGCCTTCGGGCGACGTCATGCCTCCGTTGAGCTTTCGATCGTAGGCGACCATCTTCTCGGCGCACTGTCCCTGATCCAGCTTGCCCGCGACGTAGAGCTTGCGGAGTCCCATGTACTGCCCATGAAGCAGGCGCTTCACGCGTTCCGGCGACATCGCCGCCGCAGGCTTCGGTGCGCCGGCTGCGGAAGGTGTGGCTGGAACCGCGGGTGTACTCGCGGGCGTGCTCGACCCATTCGCGGGCACGGACGGTGTGGTTGCTGCCGCGGATGGTTCTGCGGGCGGGATCGAATACGGCTCCGCGGTGTCGGTGGCCGATGGCTCCGCCACGGGGACATCACCGGCGAACGCCTCCGCAGGAACTTGATCGTTCGCGACCTCGCGCTCTTCCTCTACAGCAGCCTCCGCTTCGGCAGGCGCTGTTTCCGCGGATTCGGTTTCGGGGAGCTGCTCGGAATCGATCTCGCGTCGCTGTACGAGATCGACGCCGCTACCGAGCGTGGCGGGACCTGATGCAGGCGCGTACTGCGTCAGCAGAGACTCCGCCGACTTTCCCTGGACGACGAGGTCTGCAACCTGGTCGGCGTGACGTTCGTGCGTGTCGCCCGCCTCACCGACGCCACCCTTCAGGCTCACGCCTCCCGCCTGCTGGACGACGTGCGCTGCCTCGTGCGCGGCCGTGTGGAGATCGGGTTCGCGCGCGAAGGCCACGTTGTTGCCGGTGGCATATGCCTCCGCGCCCATGCCTGCCGCGGCAGCTGTCGCGGGCCCGCCGACGTGCGCCTGGATACGCGAGACATCGTGCGCTCCGAACGAACGCTGGATGGTGTCCGCAAAGGGCAACGGACTCGCAGGCCCCTCGATCCCAGTCGCAGCGAGATCGTGCACGTTCGTCGATCCGGGCCCACCAGAGTCGCGCCGCTGGACGGGTGAACGGATCAAGCTGTCGAGGAAACTCTCCGCTGGCCGTTCCAGATCCACGGCCGGCTGCGGCGGCGGGTAGAACGCGTGCTCTGACGAGGCGGATGGAACTGGGATCCCCGTGGCCTTGGCCTGCACCGGCGCGAGCACGGCGGTCGACGAGCGCTTGCCCGGTGCTGACGGCGCTGTTGTTGGCGTCGCGGCGGCGGGCTGAAGGCCGTCGACGTGGCTTTGCTTCTTCATGTCGTGCCCTATCGAGAGACTCGCACGCGGGTTGCGTCCTCGATGCGGAATCATTCTAACCGATTGATTGTGTGAGGTAACTTCGTCGGTCAGCCCCCGTGATCTGCCGCTGCCACCTCCAGCATCGAGTCCACCTTCACCGCCGTTCCGCTCGCGACGAGAAACAGCATCGACTTGCCGCCACCCGAGAGCTCGCTGTAATCCAGTCGGACGCCTATGACGGCGTTGGCGCCTACCATCACCGCCTCCATGCGCAGCTCGGCCAGACAGTTGCGCCGAGCCTGACGGAGGGTGTCCTCGATCGCCTTGCTGCGTCCGCCGAGCAGGTCGCGGACTGAACCAGCTAGATCCGTGAACGCGGACATGCCCATCACGCTCTCGGCAGTTACGATCTCGACTGTCTCGACGATCTCGTATCCGGCCAACGACGGAGCCGTTGTGAGCTTGACGAGCTGAGCAGCGGCGGCGAGTCGTTCGCGCTCCTCGTCGTCCGTTCGCTGGTGCCGCACCTCGACCGCGATCTCCCGAAACGTCTCGCAGACCTCGCACATCGCGGTGTTCGCGTAGTCCTCGGAGGGATACTCGAAACGGTGCAACGTCTTTCGCG
>JAIOII010000583.1 GCA_019912685.1 Kofleriaceae bacterium | reverse complement strand
GCTCGGCATCGCGGAGCGCACGCTCTACGACAAGCTCAAGCGCTACGACATCGATCAGTAGGGACCTGCGAGGGGGCTGCAGGATTCGCAGGACGCCGCGGGCCCGGCCCACGCAACGTCGCGCGATTGCTGGTGCACTGCCGCGGCACGGTGGGTGCAATCACACCGGGCATGAAGCCCGTGACCTCCAGCCGCGCGCCATTCTTGCGCACCCTCGCCGGGGCGGCGCGGCGCGTGCTGCCCTTCGTCGTCCTCGCCGCGCTCGCCGCCGCCGGCTACGTCGGCTACCGGATGTGGCGCGGCGGCCCCGCGCCGACCACGTACACGACGAGCGCGGTCGAGCGCGGCACCGTCGTCCAGTCGGTCACCGCGTCGGGCACGCTCTCGCCGGTCGTCCGCTCGACCGTCGGCAGCCAGGTGTCGGGCCGCATCATCGAGATCCTCGTCGACTACAACGACGCCGTGAAGGCCGGGCAGGTCCTCGCCCGCCTCGACAAGCAGCTCCTCGCCGGTCAGCTCTCGCAGGCGCGCGCCCGGCTCGCGTCGGCGAAGGCGGAGCTGTCGCGCGCGCAGGCCAACGCGGAGAACGCGAAGATCACCTACGAGCGCACCGCCGCGCTCCTCGACTCGGGCGCGGTCTCGACCGCCGAGGTCGACACGGCGAAGGCGGCGCACCTCTCCGCCGTCGCCGCGATCCAGACCGCGCGCTCGAGCATCGTCGAGGCCCAGGCCGCGGTCGAGAACGCGACCACCAACCTCGAGTACACGACGATCACGTCGCCGATCGACGGCGTCGTCATCTCGCGCTCGGTCGACGAGGGGCAGACCGTCGCCGCGTCGCTGCAGGCGCCCGAGCTGTTCGTCATCGCCGGCGACCTGTCGAAGATGGAGCTCCACGCCGCGGTCGCCGAGGCCGACGTCGGCCAGCTGAAGGACGGCATGCGCGTCGACCTCGCCTTCGACGCGTACCCCGAGCGCACGTTCACCGGCACGGTGCGCCAGATCCGCAACCAGGCGACCACCACGCAGAACGTCGTCACCTACGACGCGGTCGTCGCCGTCGACAACGCCGACGGCGCGCTGCGCCCCGGCATGACCGCGACCGCGACGTTCATCGTCGCCGAGGCCGCCGACGCGCTCGTCGTCCCGCAGAAAGCCCTGCGCTACCGCCCGGCGAACGCGGCGCCCCCCGTCCGTCCCGAGCGAGCTCGAGCGCCAGCGACCGGCGAGTCGAAGGACGAGCTCCAGCCGCGCACGCGACGTGGCGCCGGCGTCTGGGTCCTGCGCGACGGCAAGCCCGAGCGCGTGCGCGTCGAGGCCGGCCTCTCCGACGGCAACCTGACCGCGATCACCGGCGGCGAGCTGCGCGAGGGCGACCTCGTCATCACCGCCGACTCCTCGCAGCGCTCCGGCGCCGCGACCAACGGCACCACGCAGCGCAACGGCGCCAGCCGCAACGGCGGCCGGCGCGGTCCTCCCTCCCTCTTCTGAGCCTCGAACCATGACCCACGCCCTCGCTACCCACCCCGCCCCGACGCCGGTCATGGAGGTCGTCGGGCTGGCCCGTCGCTACGGCGACGGCGACGCCATCGTCCACGCGCTGCGCGGCGTCGACCTCCAGATCTACCCCGGCGAGTTCGTCGCCATCATGGGCCCGTCGGGCTCCGGCAAGTCGACGCTCATGAACCTGCTCGGCTGCCTCGACGTCCCCACCGCGGGCGTCTACCGCCTCCAGGGCGAGGACGTCGCCCGCCTCTCGCGCGACCGCCTCGCCGAGGTCCGCAACCGCACCCTCGGCTTCGTCTTCCAGAGCTACAACCTCCTGCCGCGAACCACGGCGCTCGAGAACGTGCAGCTGCCGCTGCTCTACGCCGGCGTCGGCCGCCGCGAGCTCCGCCGCCGCGCCGCCGACGCCGGCGTAGAGCAGCGGCAGCTGCACGTTCTCGAGCGCCGTGGTTCGCGGCAGGAGGTTGTAGCTCTGGAAGACGAAGCCGAGGGTGCGGTTGCGGACCTCGGCGAGGCGGTCGCGCGAG
>JAIOII010000582.1 GCA_019912685.1 Kofleriaceae bacterium | reverse complement strand
GCGTGATGGACGCCGTCTTCGCGGGGCGCGACTCCGCGAGCGAGCGCGCCGCCCGCGAGAAGCTGCGCGGCCTGTTCGAGGTCCGCGCGGCGGGCGGCGTCGATCCGCGGGCCGCCGCGTTCTGCCGCCCCGACGGGCCCGAGGTGTTCTCGTCGGTGGCGCACGGCTCGCAGATCTTCGAGCGCGATCCGTTCGACGTCGACACGATCCACGCCGAGGCCCGCGCCATCTTCCACCGCCAGATCGAGCACGCGATCACGCCGTCGCACCACGACGCCGGCCACGGCCGGACCCTGCTCGTGCTCGGCACCGCCGGCAGCGGCAAGACCCACCTCCTGCGCGCGTTCCGCACCGCCGTCCACGAGGAGCGCCTCGGCTACGTCGGCTACCTCCAGATGTCGTCGGACGTCGGCGACTACTCGCGCTACGTCCTCACCAAGCTCGTCGACTCCCTGGAGCGCCCGTACGACGCGCCCGACCTCAACGAGTCCGCCCTCCTCTACCTGAGCGACGGGCTCGCCGAGCACCACGGCGTCCTCAGCGCCGCCGAGCTCGAGCAACTGCGCACCGCCGAGCTCGATCCGGCGCGGCTGCCGTCCTTCATCGGCGGCATGGTCGACCGGCTCGTGCGCACCGAGGAGCTCGCCAGCCTCGACAGCGACCTCCTGCAGGCGCTCCTGCTCCTCCAGCGCCGCGACGCCGCGCTCCAGCGGCGCATCGTGAAGTACCTGCGCTGCGAGTCGCTCACGTCGTACGAGCAGGAGCTGCTCGGCGGGCTCGCGCCGCGCCTCCAGCCCGAGGACCCCGAGCGGATGATCGTGCAGCTCGGCCGCCTCGCGTACGAGCTGCACCAGGCCGCGTTCGTCCTGCTCGTCGATCAGATCGAGGACGCGATCCCCGACGCCCGGGGCCACGAGCGCGTGCAGCGGGCGATCGACGCGGTCCGCCGCGTCGCCGACGCGCTGCCGTCGGCCGTCGTCGTCATCGCGTGCCTCGAGGACGTGTACGATCAGATCCGGCCGCGGCTGCACCAGTCGGTCGTCGACCGGCTCGAGCGCGACCCACCGCCGGCGCGGCTCACGAGCCGCCGCGGCCGCGACGAGATCGAGGCGATGCTGGTGCGCCGCCTCGAGCACCTGTACGACGCGTTCGACGTCGCGTGGCGCGCGGACGATCCGCTGTTCCCGTTCGCGCCCGAGCACGTCGACGAGCTGACCAACCAGCGCGCGCGCGACTGCCTCACCTTCTTCCGCAAGTTCCAGGAGCAGTGCATCGCCGCGCACGCGATCGTCGAGCCGGGGCTGCCGGCCCCGATGCGCACGCCGACGCAGATCTCGATCAACATCGACGAGCTCGAGCGCGCGTGGAACGACGCGCTGGTCTCGGCGAGCGCCCCGCCGGAGGAGGACGACGAGCTCCTGCGGCTGGTCGAGACCGGCGTGCGCGCGTGCGCCGAGGAGGTCGGGGTCGAGGCCCAGGTGACGCTCGACACGAAGCAGCGGCCGCGCCTCCGGATCGCGCTGCCGGGCAAGCCGGCGCGCGTGATCGAGTTCTGCAACCGGCAGGCGCAGGGCGGGCACCTCGGGCGGCAGATCGACGCGCTCCGCAAGGGGCTCGGGGCCGGCGAGGTCGCGTTCGCGCTCCGCACGTCCGAGTTCTCCTTCGGCCCCAGGACGGCGGTCGCGCGCGCGATCGGCGAGATGGTCGCCGCCGGCGGCCAGGCCGTGTCCGTCGAGGACGGCGATCTGCGCGCGATCGCGGCGTACGCGGCGTTCGCCCTCGCGCACAACCGGCGGACCGACTTCGGCGACTGGCGGCGCAAGGCGCGGCCGCTCGCCGGGCTCGCGCTGTTCCGCAAGCTCCTGTCGCTCGACCGGACCGAGCGCCGCGCGTCCACCGCCA
>JAIOII010000581.1 GCA_019912685.1 Kofleriaceae bacterium | reverse complement strand
TCGTCGGGCTCCTCGTGACCGCGCCCGTGCTCGGCACGCGGGCGATCGTGCTGGCGCTCCTCGCGCCGGTCGCCGCGATCGCGCTCGCCGCGCTTCTCCTGCCGATCCCGTGGCTGCTGCGCCGGCGACCGCGCGTGGTCGCCGGTGCCATCGCCGGCGCCGCGAGTGGTCCGCCGTTCTCCCTCGCGCTCTTCGATCGCATGACGCACGGAGGCGTGCCGAGCGCCCTCTACCTGGCCCTGCTGTCGGTGCTCGTCGCGGGCGCGGGCATGTTGCTCACCCGCGCCGTGAAATGGAACACGGCGCTCGGGCCGGCCGTGATCTTCTCTCCGCTCCTCGCGTTGCCCACGCCGGCGCACTTGCTGCTGTGGATGGGGCTCGGGTTCGCGGGAGCTCTCCTCGTCGATCCAGACGCGGCGCGCGATTGAACGCGTCGTCTCACCGCGTGCGGTCGGCGCCGCCGAGGCGCTGCGCGGCGAGGGCGAGCGTGTCGTCCCGCTTGCAGAAGGCGAAGCGCAGCCAGGGCAGCGGGCCCGGCGGGCGGGCGTGGAAGACCGACGGCGGGATCGCGGCGACGCCCTTCTCCTCGACGAGGCGGCGCGTCATCTCGACGTCGGTGAGCCCGGGCGCGAGGCGCGCGAAGCTCGCCATCACGAAGTACGTGCCGCGCACGGTGGGCACGTCGAAGCCGGCGCCGGTGAGCGCGCGGGTGAGGAGGTCGCGCTTGGCCTGGTACGTCGTGCGCAGGTCGGCCGTGTAACGCGCCATCCACGCGTCGTCCTCGAGCACCTGCGCGATCGCGGTCTGCAGGAAAGGCGTCGTGGAGAACACGGTCGCCTGGTGGACGAGGCGCACCGCGCGCGACAGCTCGGGCGACGCCGTCGCCCACCCGACCTTGAGGCCGGTGAAGCCGAACGTCTTGGCCGCCGAGCTGACGCGGACGACCTGGTCGCGCACCTCGGGCAAGGACGACAGCGAGACGTGGCGCGTGCCGTCGTACGTCATCTGCTCGTAGACCTCGTCGCACAGCGCGACGGCGCCGGTGGCGCGCAGCGCGGCGGCGATGCGCGCGAGCTCGTCCTCGTCGAAGACCTTGCCGGTCGGATTGTGCGGCGAGTTGAGGACGAGGAGCGCGAAGCCGGCGTCGCGCGCGCGGTCGAGCTCGTCCCAGTCGACGCGCCAATCGGGGGCGTGGAGCCGGATCGGCACGAGCACGCCGCCGGCCTGGGCGACGGCCTGGGCGTACGAGTCGTAGAGCGGCTCGAACACGACGACGCGATCGCCGGGGTTCACGAACGCGTTGACGGTCGCGTAGATCGCCTCCGTCGCGCCGGTCGTGATCGTGACCTCGGTGGCCCAGTCGCGCTCGACGCCGGTCGTCGCGGCGACGAAGCGCGCGACCGCGCGGCGCAGCCGCTCCTCTCCGTTGCCCGGCGCGTACTGGTGGTGCGACGTCTCGACGTGCGCGGCGATCGCGCGCAGCAGCTCCTCGGGCCCGTGGAAGTCGGGGAAGCCCTGCGCGAGGTTGACGGCGCCGCGCGCGCGCGCGAGCTCGGTCATCTCGGTGAAGATGCTGGTGCCGAAGCCGGCCCAGCGAGCCGCGAGCTTGCCGGGCGTGCCCGAGGTGTCAGCCATGGCCGGCGACGATACCTCGGCTCAGAAGCCGCGCGGCGGGGTCGTGCGCTGGAGCCAGTTGGTGGCGGGGTAGGGCGCGGCGCCGGAGATGACGTGGAGCGTGTAGGCGTGGCGCGAGCGCGGCGAGCGGTTGGTGTAGCTGAGGTGGGGCACGAGGCCGTCGAGGAGGATGAGATCGCCCTGCCGGGCCTCGAGCGGGACGAGGCGCGCGTCGTCCCACGGGCGCGGGTCGAGGACGTCGAGGCGCGTCGCGCGGCCGTCGCGCACGAACTTCGCGCGCAGGCCGTCGCGGTGGCCGCCCGGGATCGCCCACAGGCACGCGTTGTCGGTGCGCGCGTCCTCGAGCGCGAACCACAGGCCGATCATCGCCTCGGGCGGATCGGTGTGCAGGTAGGTCGCGTCCTGGTGGCAGCGGACCTCGCCGCCGACGCGCGGCGCCTTGAGGATGTACATCGACTGGAGGACGCGCGGGTCGGCGATGCCCAGCGCCTCCACCACGCTCGCGATCGCGGGCGTGCGCGAGAAGCGCGCGAACACCGGATCGAGATCGTGCAGCGCGTGCCCGAGCTTGTTGATGATCGTCGGATCCGCTTCCTCGAAGAAGAAGCGGATGTCCTCGCCCGAGTCGAGGAAGTAGTCGTCGGTCTTGCGCGCCTGCTCGCTGGTCGTGAACACCGTGCGCCGTGCGCCCGGCTCGAACGCCGCCATCAGCTCCTCGGCGCGCGCGCGCAGCTCGTCGCACGCCGCCGCGGCGACGAAGCCGGGGAGGAGCAGGAAGCCGTCGGCTCGGAACCGATCGAGCTGCGCTGCCGTCAGCATGCGCTCAGCTCGCCTGCGCCTGCGCCTGCGCTGCCGCCGCCTGGGCGCGCCCCAGCACCCGCGACGCCAGGTGCCGCGTCACCGCCGACGCGATCAGCCGTTCGCCGGGGGCGAGGCGGTGCGACAGGCCGTTCAGGAGGATGAAGGCGCGACCGATGATCGCGAAGTCGCTCGGGATGCCCTTGAGCGACGCCGAGCGCAGCGCGTCGAGCGCGTTGCGCACGCGATCGTTGTCGCCCATGAACGCGCGCAGGAGATCGCGGAACGCCTCGGGATCGCCGTCGGTCTCGAAGCCGATCGATCGCGCCGCGGCGATCGCGCCCGCGAGATCGCCGCTCATCCCCTTCACGATCATCGTCGCGGCGCCGTCGGCGAAGCCGGGCGGGAGCTCCTTCGCGAGCCCGAAGTCGAGCAGGATGATCGTCGTCCGGTCGGGCGCGACCAGGATGTTCCCCGGGTGCGGATCGCCGTGGAAGAAGCCGTGCTCGAAGATCATCGTCGCGTACAGGTCGGCGATCGAGCTCGCCACCGTGCGCAGGTCGACGCCGGTCTGCTCGAGCGCCGGGATGTCCGTCAGCGGCCTGCCGTCGACGAACTCGAGCACGAGGAGCTTGTCGGTCGACAGCTCGTCGTACACCCGCGGGATGTGCACGCCGCCCCGGCCGTCGAACGCGGCGCGCACGCGCGCGGCCGAGCGCGCCTCGCGATCGAACTCGAGCTCGAGGCACACCTGCGCCGCGAGCTCGTTCGCCAGCGGCCGCAGGTCGATGCGCGCCAGCCAGCGCACCGCCCGCACCGCCCGGCGCAGCGAGCCCATGTCGATCGGGAAGAGCCGTCGCGCCTCGGGGTACTGCACCTTGATCACGACGTCCTCGCCGCTCTTCAGGCGCGCGCGGTGCACCTGCGCCAGCGACGCCGCCGCGATCGGCTGCTCGTCGACGTGCTCGAACACGTCGGCGAGCGGACGTCCCAGCTCGCGCTCGACGTGGCCGCGCAGCGCCGCGAACGGCCGCGGCGGCACGCGGTCGTGCAGCCCGCGCAGCGGCTCGATCAGCGCCGGCGGCATGACGTCGGCGCGCGCCGAGCACCTGGCCGAGCTTCACGAAGGCGCCGCCCATCCCGGTCGCGAGCCGGTGGATCGCGCGACCGGTCCTCCCGTGCGCGCGCTCCCACGATCGCTCCGTCGGGCGGAGCCCCGGGAGGTAGCGCCGCACCATGAGCGTCAGGTAGCGGATGATCGCCGCCAGCACGGTCACGCCCGCACGGACGAAGCGGTAGGCACGGTTGTGTCGCAGCGTCATCGTCGGCCCGCCGACTTGGATATCATGTCCCGCGTGACCTCACCGCTCATCATTCTCGGATGCGGCTACATCGGCAGTCGGCTCGCCCGGACCGCGCTCGCGGCGGGGCGCCC
>JAIOII010000580.1 GCA_019912685.1 Kofleriaceae bacterium | reverse complement strand
GCCCGTACGCGCGGGGCGTGGCAGGCGCTGCGCGCGGCCTTCGCCGCGCACCAGGTCGACAAGACGTACCTGGCGCTCGTCGACGCGCCGCCGGTGTCGCGCGGCTGCGAGGCGCCGCTGGCGCAGCGCGGCGCCAAGGTCGTCGTCGATCACACCGCGGGCCTCGACGCGCACACGGCGTGGGAGGTCGTGCGCCGCATCGGCGAGCGCGCCCTCCTGCGCTGCACGGCGACCACCGGCCGCATGCACCAGGTGCGCGTGCACCTCGCCGCGTGCGGCGCGCCCATCGCCGGCGACACGCTCTACGGCGGCCAGCCGCTCCCCGAGCTCGTCGGCTTCTTCCTCCACGCCGAGCGGCTCACCCTCCCCGGCCATCCCGCCGTCGAGGCGCCGCTGCCGCCCGATCGCGTCGCCGCGCTCGCCGCGCTCGAGCGCTGACTCCGAGACGACTCACTCCGCCGTACGGATCGTCTCGGCCGCGGGCGGCAAGAGCGGCGTGCCCTCGGGACCGATGTCGCGCACCGGCGGGAGCTGACCGACCGGCCCGGTGATGAGCCGGACGTCGCGACGGAACGTGAGCCACTGCCACGCCCACGACAGGATCACGCTCAGCCGGTTGCGGAAGCCGATCACGTAGAAGATGTGGATCACCCACCAGAACAGCCACGCGAGGAACCCGTGGTGCTGCGCCCGGCCGATGACGACGACCGCCGACGTGCGTCCGATCGTCGCCATCGATCCCTTGTCCTTGTAGCGGAAGGGCGCGCGCGGCTTGCCGGCGAGGTCGGCCTTGATCATCGCCGCGGCGTGGTTGCCGCCCTGCATCGCGCCCTGGGCCACGCCGGGCACCGGCTGCCCGTTGCTCGTCGCCGCCGCCAGGTCGCCGACGACGAAGATCTCGGGATGGCCGGGCACCGTCAGATCCGGCTCGACGTTCACGCGGCCCGCGCGGTCGAGCGGCACCGCGAGCGAGCGGGCGAGCGGCGAGCCCTGCACGCCGGCGGCCCACAGGATCGTGCGCGTCGCGACGCGCTCGGTGCGGCCCTCGGCGTAGGTGAGCTCGACGCCTTCGGGATCGACGGCGGTCACCATCGCGTTGACGCGGACCTCGACCTTGCGCTTCTCGAGCGACCGCTGCGCCGCGTCGGAGAGCTTGGGCGGATAGGTGTTGAGCACGCGGTCGCGCCCCTCGACGAGCAGCACCTTCACCTGCGTCGGATCGATGCGGCGGAAGTCGCGCGCCAGCGTGTGCAGGCCGATCTCGCCGAGCGCGCCGGCGAGCTCGACGCCGGTGGCGCCCGCGCCGACGACCACGAACGTGAGCCACGCGCGCTGGGCGGCGTCGTCGTGCTCGCGCTCGGCGGCCTCGTAGGCGAGGAACACGCGGCGCCGGATCTCGAGCGCGTCCTCGACCGACTTGAGGCCGGGGGCGACCGGCGCCCAGGCGTCCTTGCCGAAGTACGAGTGCGTCGCGCCGGTCGCGACGATCAGGTAGTCGTAGGTCAGCTCGCCGTCGTCGAGCATCACCTTGCGCTCGGCGGGCACGATGCCGCGCGCCTCGCCGAGGAGCACGCGCGCGTTCTTCTGCTTGGTCAGGATGGCGCGGATCGGGTACGCGATGTCGCCGGGGTTGAGGGCGGCGGTCGCGACCTGGTAGAGGAGCGGCTGGAACAGGTGGTGGTTCCGCCGATCGAGCAGCGTGATCTGCACGGGCGCCCTGGCGAGCGCCTTCGCCGCCCAGAGCCCGCCGAACCCGCCGCCGAGGATCACCACATGAGGTCGACGCTTCACGGCCTCTTTGATGCGTCATTTCACCCGATCGGCGCAAGTGAGCGTTCCCGCCCTCGGGACCGGCGAGTTATGCTCACCGCGTGAAGTACGCGATGCGGCTGGGGGCCGCGCTGTTGCTGCTGTGCGCCTCCTCTGCCGCCACGCACGCCGGCGGCTTCGGCATCCCGGAGATGGGCGTGCGCCGCACGGGCATGGCCGCGATCATCGGACGCCCCGACGAGCCCGCCGCCGTGTTCCAGAACCCGGCCGGCATCACGACGTTGCACGGCCTCCGCCTGTACGTCGGGTTCGGCCTCGCGTTCGTCTCGACCGAGTTCCGGCTGCGCCCGTGGCAGGACAGCGAGCGCTTCATCGACGATCCGGTCGACGCCGACGGCTACTACCCCGCGCAGAAGCCGACGCGCGCGATGGGCGCGATCCCCATGCTCGTCGCGACCATGCCGCTCTGGGACGACCGGCTGTACGGCGCGTTCTCGCTCTACGTGTCGAACGCGACCGGCGCCCAGTTCCGCCGCGACGCGGTCACGCACTACCACCTGATCGACGGCTACGTCGTCGCGCCGCAGGCGTCGATCACGCTCGCGTACAAGGTGAGGCCGAACCTCTCGGTCGGCGGCAGCGTCGGCGTCATCAACCCGCGCGTGCACGGCCAGCGCTACGTGTTCCCCGTGGTGAACGGCACCGACGTCAGCAACCTCGTCGGCAGCGAGCCCGAGCTCACGCTCGACGGCAGCGACTGGCGGCCGACGTGGAACCTCGGCGTCTACGCCGCGCCCGCGCCCGGGCTCACCGTCGGCGCCGCCGTCATCGGCCGCGTCGACGCGCAGCTGCAGGGGCCGATCACCGTCGTCTACTCCGAGGACGCGGCGCAGCCCGATCGCCTCGAGGGGCGGCACTCGACGGAGCTGCTCCTGCCCTGGACGTTCCACCTCGGCGCCAACTACGACGTGACGCCGAACGTCGAGCTCGGCGCGGAGCTCCGCTACTGGCTCTATCGCCAGTACGAACGCCAGTACACGCAGGTCGAGAACATCTTCCTCGTGAGCGAGCTCGAGACGCTGAAGGACTACAACGACTCGTGGCAGGTCTCGGGCGGCCTGCGCGTGCACGACCTGCCCCAGGCGCCGCGGCTCGAGGCGATGCTCGGCACGCACTACGACCGCACGCCGGCGCCGGCGCGCACGGTCACGCTCGATCAGCCGACGTTCTCGCACATCGGCCTGCACTCCGGCGTGCGCTGGACGCTCGGCCGCTACCGCCTGGCGGCGACGTACATCCACTACTGGTACGACGTGCCCACCATCGAGGACAGCATCACGTCGCCGCCGTCCAACATCCGCGGCGACGGCGCGAACGACATCTTCACGGTGGCGTTCGAGGCGACGGTCGACTGAGCCATGTACATTCGCGCCATGCGTCGCTCGTTCGTGCCCGCGCTCCTGCTCGCAGCATGCGGCGGCACCGCCGCACCACCGG
>JAIOII010000060.1 GCA_019912685.1 Kofleriaceae bacterium | reverse complement strand
CCGCGTCCTGCCGCCGCTGGCCAAGCCCACCGCCGACGATGGCGAGCGCCTCGTCGGCGGTGGGCTTGGCCAGCGGCGGCAGGACGCGGATGCGATCGACCGCCGCCTGCGGCACGTCGCGCCGCAGCTCGACCCACTGCTGGGTCTGGCACATGAGCACGATCGCGACCGGCGCCTGCTGGTACAGCTCCATGAGCGCCGTGAACATGCGCGCCACGCCGCTCGCGCCGATGAGCCCGGCGATCGACTCGAGCTGATCGAGGCACAGCACGACCGGGCGCTGCGACGACAGGCACAGCGCGCGCACGACCTCGAACGCCCGCGCCTCGGTGTCGACGCCGTGCTCGAGCCCGAGCAGCGCGAGGTCCTCCTCGGCGAGCTCGGCGGCGCGCAGCCAGTCGACGATCGCGCGCTCGGCCTCGCGATCGGTGATGCGGCCGAGCACGCGGCCGAAGTCGGCGGGCAAGGTGGACAGCGGCGCGAGCCGGCGCCCGCGCTTGTAGAGGAGCGGCCCGAGCTCCGGGTCCTGCTGCGCCATCGAGCGGAACGCCATGGCGAAGCGGTCGCTGCCGACCAGCGCGTCGTCGATGCGCTCGACCACGTCGTCGTCGCCGTGCTCGTCGGCGTCGGCGCGCACCGCGACCGCGACCTGGCGCAGCACGTCCCAGAGCAGGCGCTCGAGCACGCCGGCGGCGGCGAGCCCCTGCACCATGTAGCGGGCGACGTGCCCGAACGGCGACGTGTCCTTGAGCGGCGGCACGTCGACGCACACGTACTGGCCGTCGCTGCGCTTGCGCAGGTGGGCGAGCTGGTGGGTCTTGCCCATCCCGGGATCGCCGGTGACGAGCACCATCTGCGCGCGCCGTTCGCGCGCGACGACCCCGATCGCGTCGGCGATCGCCGTGCGCACCGCCGCGTGCACCGCGGGCACGTCGGGCGGCGGCGGCACCTCGAGATCGAGGCGGACCACCGGATCGGCGAAGGGGCTGGGCGCTTCGAGGAGAATGCGGGTGAGATCCACGGTCGCTCCTTCGTCCTTCGTCTGGCCTTCGTTCACCGGCGCGCCACGTAATAGAGGAGGCCGCGCCCCGGCCGCTCGATGCCGGCGGCGCGGTCCGCCACCTGCGTCGGTGACTGCGCGACGGACAGGTCGATCTTCCACGCGCGCTCGAGCGCCTCGAGCGCCGCGGTCACCGCCGCGTCGTCGGCGTAGCCGCCTCGCCGCAGCTCGGCGCGCACGTCGGCGATGGGCACGATGCCGCCGTAGCGGTGGCGGACGTCGAGCTCGCCGACGGCGGCGAGCACGGCGGCGCGCAGGGCTTCGCCGTTCGGCTCCACCCCCTTCGACACGGCCGCGTCGCGGCCTCGGTCAGGGCGAGCGGCCTCGAGCGCCGCGACCCGCCGCGCGAGGTCGGCGACGGTCGCCTCCAGGGCGGCCACGCGATCGGCGGCTTTCGGACGCGCGACCCGCGGCTTGGGCGTGGCCTTCGCCACGGGCTTGGCAGGCTTCCCCACGGACCGACGATACGCCAGCGGTCTGCCAAGGAAAACCGGCGCCTGACCCAGCTGCGAGATCCTCGCGCCGCAGGCGTGTCGGGGGCGGTCAACGCACCGAGGTGAGACATCTCCCTCCACGTGGTAGCTTCCGCCGCCTCATGTCAAATGTCGCGGCGGAGAGCTCCGCCAACGGGAACGGGGGCAAGACGTTCTTCGGCCATCCCAAGGGCCTGCAGACGCTCTTCTTCACCGAGATGTGGGAGCGCTTCAGCTACTACGGGATGCGCGCGTTCCTCGTCGTCTACATCTCGACCTCGGTCTCGAAGGGCGGCCTCGGCGAGACCGCGGCGACGGCCGGCATCTTCTACGGCCTCTACGGCTCGTCGATCTACCTGATGAGCCTCCCGGGCGGCTGGATCGCCGACCGGTTCATCGGGCAGCGGATGGCCGTCCTCATCGGCGGCGTCATCATCATGCTCGGCCACATCTCGCTGGCCATCCCGAGCTACTCGACCTTCCTCCTCGGCCTCGGCTTGCTCGTGGTCGGCACCGGGATGCTCAAGCCGAACGTCTCGACCATCGTCGGCCAGCTCTACGACAAGAACGACCCGCGCCGCGACGCCGGCTACACCATCTATTACATGGGCATCAACATCGGCGCCTTCGCGGCGCCGATCGTGTGCGGCTTCCTCGCGCAGAGCGACATCTTCCGCCACTTCCTCGCCGGCAACACCGTCACCGCGTACGTGCCGCTCGCCGGCTGGGAGCTCGTCAGCTTCGGCGGCCCCGGCATCGATCCCAACAACGCCTGGCACTTCGGGTTCGGCGCCGCCGCCGTCGGCATGCTCGCCGGCGTCATCCAGTTCGTCTACGGCTGGAAGTACCTCGGCGACGCCGGCGCGCCGCCGGATCGCGCGAAGCTCGCGCAGGGCACGCCCTTGCCCGCGCCGGCCTGGATCATCGCCGGCGTCGGCGCGTTCATCATCGCGCTCGCGACCTTCCTCATCTTCGACGCCGGCGGCGTGACCAAGTCGACGATCGCCGACGCGTTCGGCGTGGGCCTCGGGGTCATCTCGGTCTGCCTGTTCGCGATCATGTACTGGTACGTCGCGCGCGACGCCGACGAGCGCCGCCGCGTGCTCGCGATGATGGTGCTCTTCCTCGGCTGCCTCTCGTTCTTCGGGCTCTTCGAGCAGGCGGGGTCGACGCTGTCGCTGTTCGCCGAGGAGAAGGTCCAGCGCAAGCTCCTGATCGACTTCCCGTCGAGCTACTACCAGTTCCTGAACGCGGCCTACGTGATCATGTTCGCGCCGGTGTTCGCCGCGATCTGGGTGCTCCTCGCGCGCAAGGGTCGCGAGCCCACGTCGGTCACCAAGTTCTCGATCGGCATGGTGATCACCGCGCTGTCCTTCGCGGTGCTCCTCCCGCCGCTCCTCGGCCCGATCGCCCGCGGCGAGCAGATCAGCGGCCTGTGGCTGTTCGCGTATTACCTCGTGATCACCTGGGCGGAGCTGTGCATCTCGCCCGTCGGCCTCTCGACGATGAACAAGCTCGCGCCCGATCGCCTCGCCGGCTTCGTCATGGGCATCTGGTTCCTCGCGACGGCGGTCGGCTACTACATCGCGGGCCGCGCCGAGGAGAAGGTCGGCGGGCTCGCGCACGATCTCGGCCTGCACCCCCAGGCCGGCCTCTTCTACCTGCTCATCCTCTTCGCGCTCGTCATCGCCGCCGTCCTGTACCTGTTCGCGGGCCCCGTGAAGCGCATGCTCGAGCGGACGCCGGACCTGCCCAGGGCCCAGGTCGTCAGCGCGAGCACCGGCGACCCGTCGCTCTGACGCCCGCTACTTGATCGACACCTGGACCGTCGCGCCCTGGCAGACGCCGGCCTCGCTGACCTGCAGGTACGAGGCGCCCTCCTGCGCCGTCACCTGGTAGGTGAACGGTGACTTCGTCGAGCACGCCTCGGCGCTGAGCCCGCCGTCGCCGCCGTTCTGGTTGAGGAACCAGAACGAGATGCAGGACTCGTCCTTGGGCGAGGTCACGGCGAGCTCGAGCGTGATCGGCTCGCCCGCCGGGATGGCGAGCCTGGCGTAGCTGCTCGTGTGGCAGCCGGCCGGCGCGGTGAACGACGCGCCGCGCTCGTAGACGACGGCGTCCGCCATCGTGTCGCCGAGCGGCACGCCGCCGCCGCCGCCGCTGTCACCCCCACCGCTACTCGCGGGCTTCTTCATCATACTGCAGCCGGCGACCGCCAGCGAGAGCGCGATCCCGAGACCCACCGTCGAGCGCTTGTTCATGAGGCGATGGAGCCGGCTCGCGCGCGGATGTGACAGGTCCCGAAAAAATACGCGCCGGCGTACCCGTGAGGGTCGCCGGCGCCTGGCCGAGCAACGAGGTGGGGGAACCTATGGGTTGCGGTCAAGCCAGCGGTTGAGCTTTGCGCGGACGGACTCGGACATGTCGTCCCAGCCCTCCTTCACGGAGTCCTCGAGCTCGTCGAGCGAGCGCTTGATCTTGTCGCGCGTCTCGGCGGCCTCGGAGCGCGAGTCGGCCTTGAGCTCGGAGAGCTTGGCCTGCATCGCGTGCTTCCGTGCCTGGATACGATCTTTCAGCTCGTCGTCCTTCCCGATCATGCCGTGCGTGATGAGCAAGGCCGGTGCCACCTCACCTCACGCCTCCCCACGCAGGAAATCCGCACGCATTCGCCGATCTGCAGGCTCTGCACGTCACGTCGGGCGCGCCCTCCTGCCCGCTGTGGCGTCCGCGCACGGTCGCGCGCGGGTTGCGTCCGCAGGATCCGCGGCGGCACGACGCCTGCAATCGAGGTCGTCATGCGCACTCTCCTCCTCGCAGCCTCTCTCACCGCCGCGCTCGGCGCGGCATCCCCGGCCGCGCTCGCAGCCCCTGTCGAGCCGGCTCCTATCACCGACGTCGCGCCCGTGACCGTCGCGACGCCCGCGAACGACGTCGACGCCGACGCCGCTCGCTACGCCGATGCCGAGCAGACGAACCCGAAGGCCGCCGACTTCACCGGCGGCTCGACGGTCGTCTTCATCGGCTCCACGACCGCGATGGTGCTCGCCATCCTGCTCGTCCTCATCATCATCTGATGATGAGGAGGAGGACGAGGACGGCGCCGGCGGCCATCGCGGTCGCGCTGGCCCTCGCGGCCGGCGCCTGCCTGCCGGCGTACAAGGGCCAGTCGCGCACCGTCGCGCCCGCGCAGCTGCGCGCGGACGACGCGTGGCTCCTGGTCGAAGCGCCCGCCGTGAAGCAGCGGGCGAACGTCGACTGCGGCGCGGCGGCGCTCGCGATGGTCGTGGCGCGCTGGCGCCCCGAGCTCGATCGCGCGCGCATCGCGGGCTCGCTGCGCGTCGTCGACGACGGCTTCCGCATGGGCGACCTGCGCGATGTGGCGCGCGCCGCCGGGCTGCGTGCGTTCGCGGTCCAGGGCGATCGCGAGCTCTTGCGCCACGAGCTCGAGCGCGGCCGCCCGGTCGTGATCGGGCTCCATCGCCCGTATCGCGACCGGGCGCGCGCACACTACGAGGTCGTCATCGGCGTCCACCCCGACGGCCGGGTCGCGACGATCGATCCGGCGGACGCGAAGTGGCACGTGCGACCGTGGCGCGGCCTCGCGGCCGAATGGGACTCGGCGGGACGGCCCGCCCTCGTCGTGCTGGGCGTGCGCTAGCGCTACACCATGGCCGCAATGCCGAGCGCGATCCTGAGGGTCTCCCGCATAACTCGCTGACGGATCACGCCGCGTCACCTGGCACCGTCGTTGCTCGATGTGACCTCATGCCGAAGTCACCGAAGAGCCCATCGCGCTCGGGGCACAACCCGAACATCGATACCACCGAGACGGAGAAGTCGCGGCAGCCGATGCGCCGCGATCGCGGGGTCGGGGATCAGGAGCTCGAGGATCGCGTCGGCCGTCGTCCCGACGAGAAGCCCGACATGGTGCCGCCCGGCACGACGGTCGGCCGTCCCGACGAGGACGGCGACGACACGCGCGAGCTGCCCGACGATCCCGACGCGGATCACGGTCGCGACGAGGTGCAGCTCGGCGGCGTCGGCGCCCGGGTCTCCGAGCTCGACGAGGAAGCGATCGAGGCCGATCGCGCGACCGCGCGTCGCAGCGATCACGTCGACGGTCGCGACGGCGTCGATCCCTCGGACTCCGTGCCGCTGGATCCCGACAGCCTCGGTGGTGGCGCGGGTCGCCGGGGCGCCTGAGGGCGCGACGCGCGTGATCTCTCAACCTGGAGTCCTCCCATGGGTCTCATCATCGCCTTGCTCGTCGGTCTCGTCGTCGGCGCGATCGCCCGCTTCATCATGCCGGGCCGCGATCCCGCCGGCCTCCTGATCACGAGCCTGCTCGGGGTCTCGGGCGCGGTCGTCGCCTGGGTCGCCGGCCGCGCCATCGGCTGGTACGACGCCCAGGGCGCCGGCCCCGGCTTCATCGCCTCGATCCTCGGCGCGCTCGCCGTCCTCGCCGTCTATCGCGCGGTGAGCCACCGCACGTGACCGATGCGGCGGTCACCGCCGAGCTGGACGAGGACTCCGGGTCACCATCGTGGACGCGCTGGTTCACGATGGTGGCGATCGCCATCGCGATCGTCGCCTTCGGCCTCACCGTCTGGTCGGTCGGCCCGGGGCAGCTCGTCGCGCAGCTCTCCGCCATCGGGTGGGGCTTCGCCGGGGTGCTCGCGATCGAGGCCGTGGCGACGTCCTGCGACAGCGCCGCGCTCTCCGGTTTCCTCGGCCCCGGCGGCCGTCGCCCCTCGTACCTCTATGTCTTGCGAGCACAGATCATGGGACGCGCCATCAACGCCGTGACGCCGCTGGCCAGCCTCGGTGAGGCCGTGAAGGCCGCGTCGCTCATGGAGCGCACGTCGTCGCCGCGCGCGATCGGCGCGGTGATCCGCTACAACCTCGCCTCCTTCGGCATGAGGCTCGCGGTGATCGCGATCGGCGCCCCGCTGTGCGCGCTCCTGCTCGAGGTCCCCGCCTGGCTCAGCTACCTCTTCGTGATCGGCGGCCTGGTCGCGCTGCTCGTCATCGCCGCCGGCGTGTGGCTCGTCTCGCGCGGCATGCTCGCCTCGGGCGTCGCCCTCCTCCGCCGCGTGCGCTTCCTCGCGCGTGATCGCGCCGACCGCTGGCGCGGCAGGGCGGTCCAGATCGATCGCCACCTTCGTGCGGATCGTACGTGCTCGCTGCGCGCGCGATGGGCGCCTGCCGCCTGGGTCGTCCTCGCGCGGCTCCTCAACCTGGCCAGCCTGTGGCTGGTCGTGCTCGCCGCCGGGACCCTCATCGGTCCCGGCACGATGGCGGCGGTCTCGACGGCCGGCCAGCTCATCAACGCCCTCGCGTCCCTGGTGCCGCTCGGTATCGGCATTTCCGAGGCCGGCAACGCGGCACTGTTCTCGGCGCTCGACGAGTCCCCCTCGCTGGGCGTCGCCATGATCCTCGGCTCGAGGATCTCAACCCTGGCCTACGCCGCGATCGGGCTCTTCCTGATCACGACGACGGCCGTGCTAGAGTCCCGCCGATGAAGGGTAACGTGCTGGTTGTCGACGATGATCGCGACTCCGCAGAGGTCCTCTGCGACCTGCTGATCTCGCGCCAGAATGACGCGGTCGCGGTCGACCGTGGTGACACGGCCCTGCAGCGGCTCGACGAGGGCGACTTCGACGTCGTCATCACCGACGTGCGCATGGAGGGCATGTCGGGCATCGAGGTCTGCCAGAAGGTCCGCGCCAGTCACCCCGACGTACCGGTGATGGTCATCACCGGCCAGGCCGACGTCGAGACCGCGGTCGCCGCGCTCCGCGCCGGGGCCTGGGACTTCGTGACCAAGCCGCTCAACGCCGATCACGTGATGGCCGCGGTCGCGCGCGCCGTCGATCACCGGCGGACGCGCAGCGAGGTCCGGCGACTCCGCCAGGCGCTGGCGGCGACCCGGCCGATCAAGGAGATCATCGGCGACAGCCCGTCGATCCGCGCCGTCACCGAGCTCGTCGGTCGCATCGCCGACGGCGACGCCACGGTGCTCATCACCGGCGAGTCGGGCACCGGCAAGGAGCTCGTCGCCCAGGCCGTGCACAGCCTCGGGCCGCGCAAGGACGAGCCGTTCGTCGCCGTCAACTGCGGCGCCGTGCCGGCCAACCTCCTCGAGAGCGAGCTCTTCGGCCACGTGAAGGGCGCGTTCACCGACGCTCGCCGCGATCGCCCGGGCCTCTTCATCCAGGCCGGCCGCGGCACCGTGTTCCTCGACGAGATCGGCGAGATGCCGCTCGACATGCAGGTCAAGCTCCTGCGCGTCCTGCAGCAGCGCTCGCTCCGGCCGGTCGGCGGCGACGAGGAGATGCCGTTCTACGCGCGGGTCGTGTGCGCGACCAACCGCGATCTCGAGAGCGAGGTCGACGAGGGGCGCTTCCGCCAGGACCTCTTCTACCGCGTCAACGTGGTGACGATCGAGGTGCCGCCGCTGCGCTCGCGCGGCAGCGACATCCTCTTGCTCGCGCATCACTTCCTCAAGCGCATCTCCGAGCGCACCGGCAAGGCGGTGACGAGCATCTCCCCCGACGCGTCGCGCAAGCTGCTCGACTACGACTGGCCCGGCAACGTGCGCGAGCTGGAGAACGGCATCGAGCGCGCGGTGGCGCTGGCCCGCATGTCGGAGATCCAGGTCGACGACCTCCCGGCGAAGATCCGCGAGCACCACAGCACGCGGCTCGTCATCGAAGGCGACGATCCGAGCGAGCTCGTGACCATGTCCGAGATGGAGCGCCGCTACGTGCGCCGCGTGCTCGACGCGTGCGGCGGCAACAAGACTCAGGCGGCGAAGGTGCTCGGGATCGACCGCCGCTCGCTGTATCGCCGGCTCGAAGAGCGCTCCCGCGACTGATCCGCGTCGTCGTCGAAGAGCAGCGCGATCCAGCGCAGGCCCGGCGACGTGGCCAGCGCGGCGCGCAGGACGATCGTGAGCGGGACGGAGAGCAGCGCGCCGATCGGACCGAGCACGAAGCCCCAGAAGAGCATGGCGACGAGCACGACGAGCGGCGACAGCCCTGCGGCCCGGCCCATCACGCGCGGCTCGACGATGTTGTCGACGACCAGGTTGACCGCGACGTAACCGGCCGCGACGCCCGCCGCGTCGGCGGGTGAGCCGAGGACGAGCGCGAGCGCGACCGGTGGCACCGCGGCGGCCAGGCTGCCGATCACCGGGATGAAGTTGAGCGCGAACGCGAGCACGCCCCAGAGCAGCGCGCCCTCGACGCCCCAGGCCCAGCACCACAGGCCGAGGAGGAGGCCGTTGGCCGCGGAGAGCGCGCCCTTCACGATCACGTAGCGCTGGATGCGCTCGACCGCGTCGTGGCGGCGGACCGACGGGAGCTCGAGCTGGATGAAGGCGGTGACGACGACGACGAGGATCAGGGTCTGGATGACGTCGATCGTGCCGCGGAGCACCGGCTCGGCGAGGGCGGGAAGCCGCGCCGCGGCATCGACCTGGCTCATCGAGGCCGCGACGCGCTCGAGCCCGTGTGTGTCGAGCCAGACCGCCACGTCGTGCTCGAGCGCGCCGAGCGCTTCGCTGTAACGCGGCAGGCCGTCGACGATGTCGCCGGCGGCTCGCAACACGAGCGCGGCGAGCCCACCGGCGACGACGAGCACGCCGAGGCTGGTCGCGATCGCGGCGCACCAGCGCGGAATGCCTCGGCGCGCGAGCCGCGTCGTGATCGGCTCGAACGCGATCGCGAGGACGGCGGCGAGGCAGAGCGGCGCCACGACGGGCGCGGCGATGCGGACCGCGAAGATCACGATCAGTGTCCCGGCAACCGCGAGCAACGAGCGCACGAGCCGCGCAGCTTCACGAAGCGTGCCACGGTGGGCCCGGCGGGCACGCGACGTGCAGCTCGCCTCCTGCGCGTGAACGCCGTCGCCGCCACCGCCGCCATCGTCATCGTGCTCGGCGCGATGCGTCTCGCGTCCGGCGTCGTCGTCCCGCTCCTCGTGGCCGTCTGCGTCACGATCGCGTTCCAGCCGGTCGCCGCGTTCGTCCAGCGTCGGGGCTGGCGTCCCATCGTCACGTCGATGGTCACGCTGTTCGTCTTCGCGGTGCTCCTCGGCGCCGCGGGTCTCCTCGGCGTGACGATCATCGGCGAGCTCGTCGCGTCGGCGCCCGAGCATCGCGCCCACCTCGTCGAGCTCCGCGCCGCGGCCCTCGCGTACCTCGACCGACACGACCTCGACGCCGCCGCACGATCGCTCGCCGATCTCGACCTCGAGACGTGGGCGAGCGGGCGGCTCGCGAGCTCGGTGCCGCTCCTCCTCGGCCTCGTCCAGACGCTCGGGCTCGTCCTGCTCATCACCGTCTTCATCCAGCTCGAGGCGCCGTCCTTCGGCGCACGCCTGCGTCGCGCGCTCGGCAGCCAGCCCGCGATCGACGCCGGCCGCGCCATGCAGGCGCTCGCCGACGTGCAGCGTTACCTGATCGTCAAGATCGCCAGCGGCGCGGTCAAGGCGTCGCTCATCGGCGTGACCACGTTCGCCATCGGCCTCGACTACCCGCTGCTCTGGGCCGGCCTCGCGTTCGTCCTCAACTTCCTCCCCGTGCTCGGCCCGCTCGCCGCGGCGGCGCCGCCGGTCGCGCTCGCGGCGCTCACCATGGGACCGGCCGGCGCGATCGCGACCGCGACCTTGTTCCTCGTCATCCACCTCGTGATCGGCGCGATCGCCGAGCCGCGCGTGCTCGGCCGGGTGTGTGGCCTCTCACCGCTCGCGATCGTCCTGTCCCTCGCGCTGTGGGCCTTCGTGCTCGGACCCGTGGGGGCGATGCTGGCCGTCCCGCTCACGATGGTGCTCAAGCTCGTCGTCGAGCAGCACCCGCACCTCTCGTGGGCCGCGCGCCTGCTCGCGTACCGGCCCGTGGCACGCGAGTTGCTCACTCCCTGAGCATGGACATCCTCACCTGGATCATCGTTGGTCTCGTCGCGGGCGTGCTCGCGTCGCTCATCGTCGGCGGCTCGGGCCTCGGACTCGTCGGCGACATCGTCATCGGAATGGTAGGTGCCCTCGTCGGTGGCTGGGTCTTCCGCGAGGCCGGCTGGGGCGTGCCCTTCGAGGGGCTCGCCGGCACGATCTTCGTCGCCTTCATCGGCGCCTGCCTCCTCCTCCTCGTCGTGCACCTCGTCCAGCGGGCAAGGGTCACGACATAGCCGGTCGCGCGGCTAGGCGGCGCGAATCCGCAGCGTATCGATGACCGCGATCACGCCGGGCACGTCGGACACGGCGCGCACGATGCGATCGCGGTCGCTCACGTCTGCGACCGAGCCGTCGATCTCGACGCGTCCGCCCTCGACGGCCACGTCGAGGTCCGCGAGGTCGGCGCCCTGGAGCGAGAGCAGGGCCGCGCGCAGCGAGCGCTCGTCCACGACGGCGCTGCCGCCGTCCTGCACGTCGCGCATGTCGATGCGGGGGCCGGGTGGACGCTCATCGGCGATCCGCTCCTCGGCGCGCGTGGGCCGGTGGGAGGAGTCGGGCAGCGGAACGGTCTCGCGAACGATGTCGTCGTAGGAACGTCGGGAGGGCATGCGTGGAAGCTCACGCACATCGCGTGCCAGATGCGGCGCGCACGCCCGAGCGACTTCGCCCGCTGCGCGGGATGGCGCACACGCCTGGCTCGATTCGACGGCGAGCAGGCGAAGATCGCTCCGGTCTCGCTGGCACGCCGGATGCTCGGTTCGGTGCGCATGAAGGCAGCCAACTCATTCGTCCGGATCACTGCGGCCCTCCTCATCGCGGGCTCCGCCGGCGCCTGCAAGAGCGACACGGAGAAGCAGGAAGAGAACGTCCAGGAAGCCCGCGAGAAGGTGATCGAGAAGTCCCAGGAGGTCCGCGAGGAGCAGGGTGACGTCGCCGAGGCGAAGCGGGAGCTGGCCCAGGCGCGGACGGAGTTCCTGAACAACGTCGACGCTCGCCTGACGGAGCTCGACGGCCGCATCGCCGCCAAGAAGGCGAACGCTGCCGTCGACCAGGGGCGCATCGCGACGCTGCGCGCCGAGGCGAACGCGCTGCGCACGCAGATCGCCGACGAGACGCGGCCGTACGCCGAGGATGCGAAGAGCAGCTTCGACCGCATCGTGCGTGACATCGAGACCGAGCTCGACCGCGGTGATGAGACCAAGTAAGCGCCGCCGCGTCGCCATCGCGGCCACGTTCACGCTCACGGCCGGGCTGTCGGCGTGCGGTGCACCCGACGGCTCCGAGCTCGCTCCCTGGGACGATCCCGGAACCAGCGAACAGTTCTACGACCTCGACAACCTCACCGAGCTCGAGCTCCTCATCGAGCCCGACGCGCTCGCTGCGCTCGAAGCCAATCCCCGCGAGTGGGCGCCGGCGATGATCGTGTCCCAGGGGCAAACCTACGGGCCCGTCGGCGTCCGGCTGAAGGGACAGAACTCCTTCCTGCCGATCTCGCAGAAGCCCTCGCTGAAGGTGAAGGTCGACAGGTACGTGGAGGGCGCCAGCCTCTACGGCCTCCACGACTTCACGCTCAACAACATGGCGAGCGATCCGTCGCAGATGCACGAGCGGCTCGCGTACCAGGTCGCCCGCGAGGCCGGCCTGGTCGCGCCGCGCTGCAACCACGCGCTGCTCACGATCAACGGTCAGTTCTACGGCCTCTACGCCAGCGTCGAGACCATCAAGCCGCGCTTCCTCAAGCGGTACTTCGAGGACAACGACGGCGCGCTCTACGAGGCGACCGACGTCGACTTCCGTCCCGAGCTCGTCGGCCGCTACGAGCACAAGAACGGACCGGACGACCGGTCGCTGCTCGAGGGCATCGCCGCGGGGCTGACGATGCAGCCCGCGGACGCGGCGGTGACGGCGGCGAGCCGCTACATCGACATGGACCACTTCCAGCGCTACTGGGCGATGGCGAGCGTCGTCGGCCAGTTCGACGCGTTCCCGTACTCGCAGCCCGGCGACGACTACTTCGTCTACGCCGATCCGACGAGCGGGAAGGCCTGGCTCATCCCCTGGGGCATGGACGAGACCTTCTTCGCGGCGGACTTCTCGCCGCTGCAGGTCCACTCGGTGATGGCCACGACGTGCATGGCCTCGAGCAGCTGCTACCAGGCGTACGTCGATCACGTGTGGGACATCCAGGCCAACAACGAGGCGTTCGGGCTCGAGGCCGAGCGCGCTCGCGCCCAGGCCCAGATCGCGCCGCACGTCGCGCGCGATACCCGCCGCCCGTTCACCGACGCCGAGATCGAGTACGGCCAGACCCAGCTCGGGTACTTCATCCGCGGGCGGCGGGAGATCCTGTCGGGATACTTCCCGCCGCCGCAGTGAAGCGGCTGCTCACTCGGCCGACATCCCGGCGTCGCGCGCCGAGATGACGCCGCAGGCGATCGGCGCGCCAGCGCTGCCGCGCGCGTTGTCGGCCTTGGCGTGCACGACCAGGGCGCGGCCGGTGAGCGTGTCGGCGCGGCCCGGCTCGAACGACAGCGAGTCGGTGTTCATCTGGAACGTGCCGGTGCCGTCCTTGGCGATCTCGATGTTGCCGAAGTCACCGGCGTGGCGCGTCGCCGACGAGGGCGGCCCGTGCTTCTGCTTCGTCGGGTCGAGGTGCTTGCCGATCTTCTTCGCCTTGCTGCTGCAGTCGCCGTTCTCGTAGATGTAGAAGGCGTGCTTGCCGGGCGGCAGGTCGTGGAAGTCACCCTGGATCACGATGACGTTGTCGCTGCCGAGCTCGAACGTCACCGTGCCGACGTCCTTGCCGTTCTTCACGGCGGTGAGCATCGCCATCGCCTGCTGCGGGGCCGCCGGTCTGGCGGGCTCGACCTGGGCTGGAGCCTGCGCCGGCTCCGCCGGCGTGGGCGCCTCGTCGTCGACGGGCGGCACCAGCTGGTCATCCCTGTCGGGCTTCATCGGGTCGCCCGCCGACGGCGGTGGCGACGGATTGGCCATCGCCTCACCGCTCGCGTCCTCGCTCGTGGCCGCGATCGGCTGCGTCGACTTCTGGGCGCCGCCGCAGGCAGCGAGCGCGAGCGCCAACAACATTCCCGTCCGTTTCATCTCGATTCTCCTTGTCTAGGTTTCTGGGCTCAGGGCGGCGCGAGCATGGTGCTCAGGTTCTCCCGCCGACCGCGGATGAACCAGTACTGCTGGCTCTGAGCCTGGGTGACTTGTTCGTCGGTGTAGGGCTTGCGCGTATCCATCACCGTGTACGGCGCGATCTGCGCCGCGACGCGCGCGCGCTCGGCGGCGAGGTCCATCGCCTCGGTCATGGCCTGGATCGACCAGACCTGCGCGCGATAGCCGTCGAAGCACGCGGGCGACTCCTTGCAGCGCCGGGCGAGGATCGACGTCGCGGCCGTGACGTCGTGGGCGCCCGACTGGAAGGTCTCGTCCATGCCCCACGGCAGGAACGCGAGGCGATCGCTCGTGGGGTCGGCGTAGACGAAGTAGTCGTCGCCGGGGAGCGAGTAGGGGAACGAATCGAACTGGCCGACCACCGAGCACGCCGCCCAGAAGCGCTGGAAGCGGGCGATGTCGATGTAGCCGCCCGCGGCGGCGATGCCGGCGTCGCCCGGCATCGTGAGCGCGTTCGCCGCGCCCTCCAGCATCGAGCGATCGTCGGGGCCGGTCTCGTGCTCGTACTGCGCGATGTACTGGCTCTGGAAGTCGACGTCGGTGCCCTCGAACAGCGGGCCGCCGCTGTCGGTGAACCAGCGCGCGATCATGGGCCGCTTGACGGTCTCGACGTTGGCGTAGAGCCCGTAGCGCTGGCCGTTGACGGTGAGGAGGAGGTGGTTGGCGCGCGACGCCGGAACGCCGGCCTGGCGCATGACCCAGTACGCGAGCCGCTCGTGCATCATCGACATGTCGAGCGACATGTTGTTGAGGGTCAGATCCTTGAGCCCCCAGAACTTCGCCTTCGCGACGTACTCGTCGATGTTGACGCGCAGCGACGGCTTCTGCGAGAACGGCATGAACGAGTTCTGCCCCTTGAGCCGCAGGCCCACGGGGCCGTAGCTGCGGCCGTCGAGCACGAGGGTCGCGGGCACGTAGACGAACGGCTGCGCCTCGAGCGCCGCGACGCTCGCCGGCGACACGACGATGGCGAGCTCGGGGATGCGGTCGTAGCCGAGGACGTGCTCGCTGAGATCGCCGACGGCCGGGATGTTCTCGGGCGGCGCGGTCGGCTGCTCGAGCCCCATCGGCTGGCCGTCGCCGGCGGCGTTGGCCATGCCCGGCGTCGGCAGCCACACGGTGGCCCAGCCGCTCGAGGCGTCGGGCTGGCGGGCCGCCGAGAAGTCGGTCTCCTGCTCGCCGTAGCGCACGCGATCGATGTACGAGCCGTCGGGGCGCGCGAGGCCGAGCTCGCCGCCCTCGCCCTCGAGCGTGAAGCCGAGGTGCGTGGCGCCCAGCGCCTGGCGCCCGTCGGCCCACAGGACGAGGTGGCTGCGCGCCGCGATCACGACGCCGTCGAGGTGGTGGACGCCGGGCTGCGCGAGCGCGTTGGTGATCGCGTAGCCGTGGAGCGAGATGTCCTGCTCGGTCGGGTTGTAGAGCTCGATCCAGTCGCCGGCGGCGCCGGTCTCGTCCTCCGCGGTCAGCGCGTTGGCCGCCATGAATTCGTTGATCACGATGCGGCCGTCGACGTCGGGCGGCACCGTCGGGACGACGGCGTCGGGTGACGGCCCGTCGGGGCGCGCATCGGGGACGCCGGCGTCGCCGCCGGCGCCGTCGTCGTCGCCGCCGGGGACGTTGCCGCTGCACGCGGTGAGGAGGAGGAAGGTGGCTGCGAGGGAGGCGGGGGCGTTCACTGGGGACCTCCGTGCGAGCCCATGTCGGCACGGCTGCCGTCGGGATCGCGCATCGCCGGATCGCCGGCGTCGATGCACGCGCTGCCGGGCTCCAGGCGGAAGTCACCGGCCGCGGCGTCCATGAACTGGGGCGGCGCCGACAGGTTGCCGTCGCGGCCCGTCGGGTCGAACATCCCGGCGAACGTCGCCGGGAAGGTGTCGTTGTAGCTCCAGCGCGGCGGCGTGAGCGTGCCCGGCCGATCCGGCGGCGGCTTCACCGTGACGGCCGGCCCGTTGCTCGCCGACACGATGCTGCTGCCGACGGTCACGCGCGCGGTGTCGATCCAGAGGGCGGCGCCCTCGTCGGCCTCGTTGCCGTGGAACGTGGAGAACTCGATGTGGCCGACCGGCTCGGTCCACGACGGGGTCGAGCTGTTGACGCCGGCGTAGATCGCGCCGCCGCGTTCGCCCTCGTTCGCGACGAAGATCGAGTTGCGGATCGTGTAGTGCGTGCCGCGCACCATGATCCCGCCGCCCTTGTCGGCCCGGTTGCCGGCCACGACGAGGCCGGCCATCGTCACCGGCTCGAAGTTGTCGTCGAGGAAGATGCCGCCGCCGCGGTAGGCGCGGTTGTTCGCGATCCGGATGCCGGACAGGACGGCGCCCTCCCACGGACCGATCCAGTGGAAGATGCCGCCGCCCGAGCCGCTCGCGTGGTTGCCGCTGATCTCGCCGCCCATGATCGTGCTGGCGTCGTTGTCCATGTCGATGCCGCCGCCGGTGCCGCCGGCGTCGTTGTTGCGGATGACGTTGGCGATGAAGAGCGACGGCACGTGCGAGACGCGGATCCCGCCGCCGCCGTCGGCGGTGGTGTTGTCCTCGACGAGGTTGTCGACCACCGTCATCGCGGTCTCGAAGATGCGGACGCCGCCGCCGTCGTCGTCGCAGCGGTTGTGGTGGACGTGGTTGCTCTGGAAGACGGCGCCGTCGGCGTGGTGGAAGTAGATGCCGCCGCCGTCGTTGGTTGCCGTGTTGTCGGCGATCGTGTTGCCGGTGAGCTCGAGCGCGCCGCGGATCACGGTCAACCCGCCGCCCACCCGGGCGCGGTTCCCGGTGATCGCGTTGCCCGCGAGGACTCCGGTGCAATCGCGCAGCGCGGCGCCGCCGCCGATGTCGCCGGCGGCGCTGTCGCGGAGGACGCTGTCGGTGATCGCGACCTTGCTCGCGTCGCAGAGGAGCGCGCCTCCCTCCTCCGCGACGCCGTTCTGGAACGTGAGGCCGCGGATCGTGACGTCGGCGCCGGCGGTGATCGTGATGACGGGCCCGGCGCCGCCGCCGTCGATCACCGTGCCCGCCGCGTCCTCCATGCCGACGAGGGCGAGCCGCTTGCCGGCGACGGTCAGCCGCTCGGCGTAGAAGCCGCCGCAGATCGAGATGGTCGCGCCGTCGGGCGCATCGGCGACCGCGGCCGCGAGGCTCGGTGACGTCGCGTCACCCGCGCACACCGTGACGCCGGCGTCGGCAGGAGCGCCGCAGGCGGTCGCGCTCACGAGGACCGCGACGAGCGATCCGGCGAGCAAGCGGGGACAGGCGCGTACCGAGCGCATGTCCCCGCCCGATGCGAACATCGCGCCACCGAGAAGACGTGCAAGCATGCGAACCTGCTCCTCGACGTCGTGCGCCAAAAGCACCGTGAGCGCCCGCGCACACGTCGCGCTCTCGTCACTGCGGACACGTCATGTCCGCGGCGACGTTGTCGACGCGGCCGTCGCAGTTGTCGTCGCGCAGGTTGCAGGTCTCGGTCGCGCCGGGGTGCACCGCCGCGTCGTTGTCATCGCATTCGTGACACCACATGAAGCCGTCGCCGTCGGCGTCGGGGCCGCCGCTCTCCCGGCAGGCCAGCCACGCGTCGATGTACGTCGATCGGTCGCCGATGTACTGCCGCGTCGCGTCCAGGGCGGCGTCGTGCATGTCCATCGAGAACGGTCGGTGCTCGTCGGCCTCAGCCGACGCGCGGATCTGCGCCCGCCACTTCTCGACGGTCTCGTCGAGGAGCGCGGCGTCGTACGCCGCCCGCGCCTCGCGCAGCGCCGCGATGTACTGCTCGCGCCACGGCTCCTCGTTGAGCGTGATGAGGTAGTGACGCCAGTCCTTCTCCCAGCGTCCGGCGCACCACGGGAACACCGCGTCGGCGTCCGCCGGGAGGAACTCGCTGGCGAAGGCCGTGTCCATGTCGTGCGGGAACCAGATGAACCCGCGGGTGGGGTGGTCGTAGAGGTAGAAGTTCGCGCGCCCGTTGTAATAGCCATCGGCGGCACCGACGACCGCCTCGGCCGCCCACTCGTAGACCGACGTGTCCATGTCGACGAGCGCGTCGAGCTCGGCGGCGGTGGTCACGCCGTTCCAGAACGTGTCGATACGGTCCCACGAGAACGTGTCCTCGTTGGTCTTGATCGTGCGGCCGCCCTTCCATAGATCCCCTTCGTCCTCCGTGCCGTCGTTGCCGAAGTAGCGCTGGAGGAACTCCTTGTCCATGCGCTCGAGGTGCGTGTAGAGGCCGTAGTACTGCCCGTTGATCACGACGCGCGCGCTGTTGGCGCACTGCGCGTACGTGCCCGCGCTGCGCAGGTAGTGCAGCGCGAGGCGCTGGCGGATGAACGTCGTGTCGGTCCGCGGCATGTCGAGCTCGACCTTGCGCACGCCCTGGAAGCGGCCCTTCGGATCGACTTCGTTGAACGCCAGCACGAACTGCATCTTCGGGTTGGCGTCGAACATGATCGTCTGTAGCCACGAGGAAGCGCCCTTGAGCCGCAGGAGCGTTCCGGGGATCTCGAGGGGCGGATCGACCCCGTCGTCGTAGGTCACCTGCACCGGGTGGTACGGCTCCGGGTCGAGCATCATCGCGGTGCGCTCGACGACGTGCAGGAACTCGTCCTGCAACTTGGCCCACTCCTCGTCGGAGATCGTGATCCGGTACTCGGGCAGGATGCCCTGCCGGAAGATCGGCGAGCACCCGGTGTCGGCGGGATCGGGCGTCAGATCCGGCGCGACGTCATCGCCGTCGTCGCCGCCGGTGCAGGCGCCGGTGCCGGCGATGATCGCGAGTGGGAGGAAGGCTGCGACTGGGAAGTGGCGACTGAGCGACATGGCGAGCTGCGATGCAACCAGCGGGCCTTCCCGCGAAGAGCTCAGCTCATCAGCGCGGCGGCCGCGACTTCGCGCACGGCGAAGACCTCGCTCACGCGGCGCGGCGTGCTCGGCTTGCGCGCGACCTCGATCTCGCCGCTGGCGCGACGCGCGACGGGATGCGCCGGCGCGAGCGTGAGCACGGTCTCCTCGCGGCGCCCGGCCGCCAGCTCCAGCTGCGTCAGGTCGCGCTTGATCTCCGTGGCGTGCTCCGGCGCCCAGGCGAGCGCGCGTGCATACGCGTCGCGCGCCGTGGCCACGAGCCGCGGCACCATCGCGCCGTCGGCGAGCCGGTTGATCACCATCGCCTCGGCGGCGTGCGCTACGTCGAGCGCCAGCGTCGCGTCGGGCGCGGGCGCGGCGGTGAGCGCGGCCATCGTGGCGGCGAGCCGCGCCTCGCAGCGCAGCTCGATCTCCTCG
>JAIOII010000579.1 GCA_019912685.1 Kofleriaceae bacterium | reverse complement strand
CCGCACGTCCGTCGTCATCAAGCTCGTCCTCGGCTTCGTCATCATCTTCGTCGTCGCCTACCTCGGCAGCCACAAGAAGGTCGTGCGCGCCCAGGAGCGCCTCGGCATCGGCGGCGTCATCGCGGCTGGCTTCCCGTTCGTCGCCCTCGGCGTGATCGTGCGTCAGCCCGAGATCGGCATCCTCACGCCCGAGGTCGTCGATCGCATGCGGCCGATCCTCCACTTCGGCCTCGGCTGGCTCGGCTTCATCATCGGCGCCCAGCTCGACATCCGGCTCCTCGATCGCCTGCCCAAGGGCACCGCGTACCTCGTCGTCGTCGAGGCGCTCGCCCCGTTCGCCGCCGCCGCCGCCGCTTCCGGCGCGTGCGCCGTCGCGCTCGGGATCGCCGACTGGAGCCAGCCCGCATTCTGGCGCGACCTCATCCTCCTCGGCGCCGCCGCCGCCATGACCGCGCCGCGCCGCTTCCGCGGCTTCGCGAACCGCGGCTGGCGCGAGGGCCGCGGCGCCGACGTGCTGCTCGGCCAGCTCGACGAGATCGTCGGCGTCGTCGGCCTGCTCTTCGTCGCCGCGTACTTCCGCCCCGAGGGCGCGGCCGGCTGGCAGATCCCCGGCACCGCCTGGGTCTTCGTCTCGATCGGCCTCGGCGTCGTCGTCGGCGTCCTCATCTTCACCATGGTCCGCGTGCCGGTCGGCGGCGGCGAGTTCCTCGCCGTCGTGCTGGGCTCGGTCGCGCTCGGCTCCGGGCTCGCCGGCTATCTCTACCTGTCGCCGATCGTCGTCTGCTTCGTCGCCGGCACGCTCGTCACCAACTTCCCGTGCGAGCAGCGCGACGACATCTTCCGCATCCTCAACCACCTCGAGCGCCCCATCCACCTGCTCTTCCTGATCGTCGCCGGCGCGATCTGGGACGTGACCGCGCTCGCCCCGTGGGTGATCGTGCCGGTGTTCGTCATCGCGCGCATCATCGGCAAGTGGGCCGGCGTGTTCGCCGCGGTGAAGACCGTCGGCAGCGCGATGCCCAAGGGCTTCGCCGACGAGCGCATCCTGGTCTCGCCGCTCTCGCCGCTCGCGATCGCGCTCGTGCTCTCGCTGCACGGCGCGTTCGGCGGCGGCGCCAGCAACTGGATCATCACCGTCGTCATCGCCGGCGCGATCCTCACCGAGGTGGCGGTCACCTTCACCACGCCGCCGGTGCCCGCGACGGCCACGCAGCTCCCCGCGGCCGTGTTCGAGGAGGCGATCGACGCGGTCGACGATCTCGACGACCACGCGGGACCGACGTACAAGGACGGCGCGCACGACGACGACGACCAGTCGCTGCCGCCGCTCGCGCCGCGCCCGCGCACGAGAGGAGGCGGCGAATGATCCCGATCTTCGCGCTCCTCGCGCTCGCCGGCCTCATGCAGGCGGCGCGCAGCTTCGCGCCCGGCGTGACGCTCGCCGGCGGCACCGAGCTCGCCTTCGGCTTCCTCCTCCTGACGGCGTACTTCACCGGCAAGCTCTTCAGCAAGATCGGCCTGCCCAAGCTGACCGGCTACATCGTCGCCGGCATCGTCGCCGGCCCTGCGGTGCTCGACCTCGTCTCCAAGGACATGACGGGGCAGCTCAAGCTGGTCGGCGGCGTGGCGACGTCGATCCTCGCGCTGCAAGCCGGCGCCGAGCTCAACCTGAAGTCGATGCGTCCGCTGCTCGGCACGGTCGCGCGGATCACGCTCCTCTCGGTGTTCGGCACGATGTTCGTGCTGACCGGCACGCTCGTCCTCCTGCGCCCGCTGGTGCCGTTCCTCGGCGCGCTGCCGCTCGAGCACGCGTTCGCCGTCGCCATCTGCGTCGGCATCGCGCTCTCGGCGCAGTCGCCGGCCGTGGTCATGGCGCTCATCGCCGAGACCCGCTCCGAGGGCAACCTCACCCGCGTCATCCTCGCGCTCGTCGTCGTCGCCGACCTCGCCATCATCGTGTCCTACGGCGTCGCGTCGTCGATCGCGACCTCGATCATCAGCGGCAACATCGACATCTTCGACGCGGTGAGCGGCATCGGATGGGAGGTCTTCGGCTCGATCGGCGTCGGGATCTTCTTCGGCTTCGCGCTCGGCGTGTTCCTCGTCTACATCAACCAGGGCGTCGGCCTGTTCAGCGTGATGATCTGCTTCGTCATCGCCGAGATCGGCCACGCGGTCCACCTCGACCCGCTCATCATCGCCCTCACCGCCGGCCTCTGGCTCGAGAACGTGTCCCGCGCCGACGCCCGCAACCTCGTGCACCAGTTCGAGGCCGCCTCCCTGCCGGTGTACCTCGTCTTCTTCGCCCTCGCCGGCGCCAAGCTCGATCTGGTCGCGCTCTACCACCTCGCGCTGCCGGTCGCGATCATCGTGATCACGCGCGGCTCGAGCTTCTTCGTCACCAGCCGGGTCGCGACCCGCAGCCCGGACGTCGATCCGATCGTGCGGAAGATGGCGTGGCTCGGCCTCCTGCCCCAGGCCGGCCTCGCGCTCGCCCTGGCGGAGATCGTGCGCCGCACCTTCCCGACGTTCGGCGACGCGGCGTTCGCGCTCGTCGTCGGCGTCGTCGCCACCAACGAGCTCATCGCGCCCGTCATCCTGCGCGTCGCGCTCTTGCGCAGCGGCGAGGCCGGCCGCCGCCCCGACGACGGCACCGTCGTCTCGCACTGAGGCGGCGGTCGGAGCTCAGCGCGCTTCGAGGAGCTCGCGCAGCGCGGTCGACAGCTCGTGGATCGAGATCGGCTTCACCAGGTGCGCCTCGAAGCCGGCGGCGCGCGCGCGGTCGCGATCGGAAGGCTGGCCGTACCCGGTGACGGCCACCAGGCGCACGCGCTGGTGGTGCTGGCTGCGAAGCCGGCGCGCGAGCTCGTAGCCGTCCATGATCGGCAGCCCGATGTCGAGCAGGGCGACCTCGGGCGCGAAGGCCTCGGCCGCGCGCAGCGCGCTCGGCCCATCGTACGCGACCCGCGCATCGTGGCCCGCGTCGGTCAGGACGGCGGCGAGCAGATCCGCGGCGTCCTGGTTGTCGTCGACGACCAGGATCCGGCACCGCGCGGCCATGTCGAGCGAGATCCCCGGCGGCGTCACGGCGGCGCCGGTCGCGGGCGGATCGGCCGCGGCGGGGAGCGTGACCGAGAAGGCGCTCCCGTGCCCGCGGCCGTCGCTGCGCGCGTCGACGCGCCCGCCGTGGAGCTCCACGAGGCGCCGCACGATCGCGAGCCCGAGCCCGAGCCCACCACGCGCGCGGTCGAGCGCCTGAGACTCCTGCACGAACAGGTCGAAGACCCGCGGCAACATGATCGGGTCGATGCCCATGCCGTTGTCCCCGACGGTCACGGTGATCTCGCCGTTCTCCTCGCTGGCCGTCACGGTGATCGTCCCGCGCTTCTCGGTGTACTTGGCGGCGTTGGAGAGGAGGTTCGCGAGCACCTGCGCCAGCCGCCCCGCGTCCACCTCCACCGCGAGCCCGGCGCGCGCGACGTGCACGCTCAGATCGTGCTGCCGCTCTTCCAGCAGCGGGCCCACCATCTCGATCGCTCGATCGAGGACGCGCGCGAGCTCGATGCGTTCCTTCCGCAGCTCGATCTTGCCGCGCGTGATCCGCGAGACGTCGAGCAGGTCGTCGACGAGCCGCACCAGGTGCGTCGCCTGGCGGTCGATCACGTCGACCTCCCGCGCGAACGACCCGGGCGCGCGCATGCGGAGCAAGCTGACGGCGGTCAGGATGGGCGCGAGCGGGTTGCGCAGCTCGTGGCCCAGGATCGCCAGGAACTCGTCCTTCGCCTGGTTGGCGGCCTCCGCGGCGATCCGCAGGTGGTCGACCTGGTCGCGCGCGCGCACCTGTTCGGTGACGTCGAACGCGATCACGAGGATGCCGTCGATCTCGCCGCTCGCGAGCCGGAGCGGAGAGTAGACGAAGGTGAGGTGGCGCTCCTCGAGCTCGCCGCTGCCCGAGCGGTCGAGCGCCGCCACCAGCGGCGTCTCGCTGACGTACGTCACGCCGCTCGCGTAGACCCGATCGAGCAGCGCCTCGAACACCTGGCCGCGGAGCTCCGGCAGCGCATCCATGAGCGGCTGGCCGAGCACCTGCTCCGGGGTGCGCCCCCACAGCTGACAGGTGTGCGGGTTGGCGAGCTCGATCACGAACGACGGCCCGCGGAGCAAGGCGATCGGCGTCGGCGCCTGGGTCAAGAGCGACATCAGGTGCTCGCGGTGCAGCTCGGCTTCGCGGCGCGCCGCGTGCTCGCGAGCCAGGAGCGACGCCTCCGCCGCGACCGATCGCGCCGCGGCGAGGTTCACCGCGACGTGTTGCGCGACCGAGTGGACGAACGAGCGGTAGGGCTCGTCGTACGCGAGCCGGGGCGAGAGGCCGAGGACCAGCGCGCCGAGCGGACGCTCGCCTGCCATCGTGCGCAACGGAACCGCGATCATCGAATGGGTGGGCTCCGGCCAGGGTCCGACGTGCGCGCGGCCGAGCGTCTCCTGCACCTCGTCGAGCGCCTCGTCGCGACCCGCGTCGAGGAGCCTCCGCGCGGCCGCGACGGCGCGCGCGCGGGCCGGTTCGTCTCCGTCGAGCCCGTGCTCGCCGGCCATCGCCAGGCTCCCGGTGACGTCCTCGACGCAGAGCACCGCGAACGGCATGTCGTGAGGGTTCGACGCGAGCGCCGACATGATCCCGGAGACCGACGTGGTCGCGCCCGAATGCGCCGCCAGCGCGCGCAGCGTCGCGGCGCGGCGGTCGGCGAGCACGACGTCGGTCACCTCGACGACGGGCTGGAGGATGCCCGCGATCTCGTCGGCGTCGTCGCGCAGCGGGCTGAACGTGAACGTGAAGTACGCCTCCTCGGCGAAGCCGTGACGCGTCAGCGTGAACAGGGTCCGCTCGACCACCTTGACCGCGCCGCGTTCGAGCACGTCGACCATCCACGGGTAGATCACCGGATAGGTGTCCGGCCAGCAGTCGCGATACGCCGCGCCGAAGTATCGCGGGTGGCGCGGTCCCATGATGACCGCGTAGCCGTCGTTGTAGATCTGGAGCTGTTGCGGGCCCCAGAAGATGATCGCCGGCGACGGCATGTCGAGGATCATCGACACGTAGCTGCGCAGCGACCGCGGCCAGCGCTCGATCGGGCCCAGCGGCGAGCTCGCCCAGTCGTGCGTCTGCACGAGCTCACGGCAGTTCGCGTGGGTCACCCCCGCCACTATACCGTCGCCGCGAGGAGCGCCAGAGTGTGCGCTGGCGCTCGGGTGTGCGTGCGCGCGCGGCTCACTCGGCGGCGAGGCGCGCGCGGAGGATCTTCATCTCCTCGCGCTCCTTCTCGCTCACCTCGGGCCAGTGCAGCGGCAGGCGCTCGAGCGTCCCGACGATGATGTCGGCGACGGCGCGCCGCATGTACGACTTCGAGTCGGCGGGGATCGCGTACCACGGCGCCCACGGCCGTGACGTCTCCTGGAGGACGTCCTGGTACGCGCCCATGTACTCGTCCCAGCGCGCGCGCTGCACGAGATCGTCGGCGTTGAACTTCCAGTTCGACTCCGGCTCGTCGATGCGCTCGATGAGGCGCTGGCGCTGCTCCTCCTTGCTCACGTTCAGCCAGAACTTGAGGATGACGGCGCCGTTGCGCGCCTGGTGCTGCTCGAACGTGCGGATCGACTCGAAGCGCTCCTTCCAGAGCCGCGAGAGGTCATCGGTGCCGTACGGCAGGCGCTGCGCGCCGAGGTACTGCGGGTTCACCTTCACCACGAGCACTTCCTCGTAGTGGCTGCGGTTCCAGATGCCGATGCGACCGCGCTCCGGCAAGCGGTTCATGCAGCGCCAGAGGAAGTCGTGATCGAGCTCCTCGTGCGTCGGCGCCTTGAACGAGTACACCTGGCAGCCGGCCGGGTTGACGCCGCTCATCACCGCGCGCAGCGTGCCGTCCTTGCCGGCGGCGTCCATCGCCTGGAAGACGAGGAGCAGCGAGAAGCGGTTGTCGGCGTAGAGCTTCCGCTGGAGCTTGTCGAGGCGCTCGACCGCGTCCTCGAGCGCCTTCTGGTTCTCCTTCTTGCCGGGCGCGTCCTTCTCGCGCGTGGCCGCGCGCGACACGTCGAAGGTTCCGTCGAACGGGACGAGGTAGGGGCTCGCGAAAGGCTCGATCACGCCGCGACGGTAGTCCGGATTGCCGGACCGCGCTCCGGAACCCGGCGGACCGACAACGCTCTGTGACATTTTGATCGCACCGGATTGAAACCTCGGTGAGTTTGTTATCGTCGAGAGGCCATGACGACGATCATCCCCGAGCAGGACAAGCTCGGCCCGCTCGCCTCCCCTCCGCCTGCCGTCACCACACCCTCCTACGGTGACCCCGGCGCGCTTCGCGCGATCCTCCTCGCGGCCGTTCAGGACGCGCTCGAGCCCGCGCGCGCGGCGCGGGCTCGAGCGCGTCC
>JAIOII010000578.1 GCA_019912685.1 Kofleriaceae bacterium | reverse complement strand
GGCGCGGGCGCGGGCGGCGGCGCCGCGTACGCCGGTCCGCTGTCGTAGGACGACGCGCTGTACGACGGCGCGCTGTACGACGGTCCGCTGTCGTACGACGGCGCGCTGTACGACGGCGCCGGGGCCGCGGCGGCGGGCGCCGGCGCGTCGCGTCGCATCGTGCTGCCTTCGGCGAAGAGCGGCGGCGTACCGGGCAGCCCGTTCTTGACCCGCCAGCGCTCGAGCGCGGCGGACAGCTCCTCGTAGGGGATCATCGCCCCGACGGTATCACGGGGCGGCGCCGCCGGGGGCCGTGCTAAAGGTTGGCGCATGGCCGACGGCATCCGCGTCCTGCGCTCGCCGCTCCTCGACGGCGGGCCGTTCGTGCACGGCTTCCCCGAGCGCACCGGCGGCGAGTCGCAGGGGCTGCGATCGTCGCTCAACCTCGGCTACCGCTGGGGCGACGATCAGGAGCTCGTGCGGCGCAATCGCGCGCGGCTCGCCGAGCACGAGGGCTTCGCGCTCGACGATCTGCAGGTCACGAAGCACGTCCACGGCACGAACGTCTGGCAGGTCGGCGAGCCGCTGCCCGAGCCGCCCGAGTTCGACGGCCTCGTGTGCGACCGCACGGGCCCCGTGCTCGGCGCGTTCGCCGCCGACTGCGTGCCGATCCTGTTCGGCGATCCGGTGGCGCGGGTCTGCGGCGCGGCGCACGCCGGCTGGCGTGGCACCGTCGCCGGCGTCGCCGAGCGCGTCGTCGAGCGCATGGTCGCCCTGGGCGCGCGCCCGGCCGACATCCGGGTCGCGCTCGGCCCGTCGATCGGTCCTTGCTGCTTCGAGGTCGGCCCGGAGGTCGTCGCCGCGTTCCGCGAGCGCTTCGCCGAGCTGCCCGGGCTGGTCGTCGCCGGTCCGACGAAGGAGCACATCGATCTGCGCGTGGCGCTGGTCGCGTCGCTCGGCGCGGCGGGCGTCACGCGCGACCACGTCGACGCCGATCCGCCGTGCACGCGCTGCAACCCGGATCGCTTCTTCAGCTACCGCCGCGACGGCTTCGAGGGCGGCGTGCACATGGGCTTCATCGGTCTACGATAGCTCCATGAGCCTTACCCTTACCCTTACCCTCACCCTTCTCCTGTCTGCCTGCGGCTCCCGCTCCGACTCCGCGACGGAGCCCGACCCCACCGGCGCGCGCTGCACCGAGGGCGAGTACTTCCTCCCCGGCTGCACCGAAGACCCCGGCATCGTCGCCGGCTGCTACGAGCGCTGCGCGGGCGCGACGGCGACGTGCGGCGCGGGCCAGGCGTGCGCGACGGTGTCGGTGGTGCCGGCGTGCGCGCTGACCGGCGACGCCGCGTGTGACGCGTGCGCCGAGTCGGTCGCGCTCTGCGTCCCGTCGAGCGAGTGAGTCAGGGCTCCGCGAGGAGCTGATCGATCCAGCGGCGCATCTGCAGCGCGTCGGCGCTGTCGGGCGCGTACGAGCCGCCGGTGTGGACGAAGCGGACGACGCCCTTGCGATCGACGAGGAACGAGATGCTCGTCCAGCCCTCGTGATCGTCGAGCCACCAGCGGCGGAGCGTCTTCCAGTCGTGATCGATCGCGACGGGGAAGCGGAAGCCGAAGCGCTCGGCGAGCGCCCGGACGCGCGCGGGCTCGAGCGGCTCGTCGCTCTTGTGGTGGTACATGCCGATGACGCGGAGCCCGCGGTCCCCGAGCTCGTCGTGCAGCTTCACCAGCGTCGGCGCCGTCGCGGCGCAGTACGGGCAGCCCTCGGTGAACCAGCGCACCAGCACGCCCCCGCCGCGCAGCTCCTCGATCGCGATGGGCGCGCCGCCCATCCAGTCGACGTCCCACGCCGGCGCCGGCTTGCCGACCAGCGTCGTGGCGTCGATCGTCTCGGCGTCGGGGCCGATCGCCACGCGCGTGGCCGACGACGACGGTGACGACGCCGGCGCCGGCGGCGGCTTCGGCGGCGCGGTCGCGCGGCCGCTGCCCGCCACGTCACACGCGGCGAGCATCACCAGGAGCGGAGCGGCACGCATCGACACGCAAGGAGTCTACCGCCGCGCCGTGCGTGCCATTCCCGAAAAGGCCACGACCGGCCACCATGGCCGGTCGCGGTTGGCGCTCGCGTTGCGGAGGTCGCGAGCGCCGGTCAGCGGCGCGAGCGCTGCTCACGGACAGCCGTCCCAGCCCGTCGGGATCGGCTGCTCGGTCGTGCTCGCGTCGATCGACAGCAGGAAGCTGATGACGTCGACCTTCCGCTGCGCGATCTCCGCCGGCGTGCCGGCCGACAGCCAGACCGGGTTGCCCGCCGTCGCGTGCGCCGCCCACGCCGGATCGTCGAACAGCTCCTCGAGGCTCGCGACCTGGCCGTGGTGGAAGTACGGCGCGCCGAGCGCCATGCCGTAGAGCGACGGCACGTTGTAGCCGAGGCGGCCCTGCGCGCGCACGACGTTGCCGTTGACCAGGCGCGTCTCGAGCGCGTCACCGCCGAAGCTGCCGACGTTGCGCAACACGCACGCGACCTGACCCGGCGCCACCGCGGTCGTCGCCTCGGGCGCGCTGAACACGCCGGCCGCCGGCTGGTTGGCCAGGGTCTGCGTGTGGAAGTTCCAGCCCGACGCGCTCGTCGGCGGCCGGCGTGTTC
>JAIOII010000577.1 GCA_019912685.1 Kofleriaceae bacterium | reverse complement strand
CGACGCAGCCGCCGCAGGTCGAGGACGCCGCCCGCGCGGCGCTGCCGGCGCTCGCCGACGACGGCAACATGATCGTCCTGCAGAACGGCCTGTGCGAGGCGCGCATCGCGCGCATCGTCGGCGCCGAGCGCGTGATCGGCGCGATCGTCTCGTGGGGCGCGTCGATGCCCGAGCCCGGCCTGTACGACCGGACGGCGATGGGCGGCTTCACGATCGGGCGCATGAACGGCGACCCCGACGACGCGTGCCGGAAGGTCGGCGCGCTGCTCGAGGCGATCGGGCCGGTGACGTTCACCAGCAACCTCCTCGGCGCGCGCTGGAGCAAGCTCGCGCTCAACTGCGCGATCTCGTCGCTCGGCACGATCGGCGGCGACCGGCTCGGCCCGCTCTCGCGCATCCGCCGCGTGCGCCGCCTGGCGCTCGAGATCATGACCGAGGTCGTGGCGGTGGCGCGCAAGGAACAGGTGCGGCTCGAGAAGGTCGCCGGCACGATCGACCTCGACTGGATCGCCCTCACCGACGCCGAGCGGAAGAAGGTCGGCTCGCCCGGGCTCACGGCGAAGCACGCGCTCTTGCTCGCCATCGGCGTGCGTTACCGCCGGATGCGCAGCTCGATGCTCGCCGCCATCGAGCGCGGCCGCGTCCCCGCGATCGACTTCCTGAACGGCGAGGTCGTCGACCGCGGCAAGCTGCACGGCGTGCCGACGCCGGTGAACGCCCACGTCGTCGCGCTGGTCCACGCCATCGCGCGCGGCGAGGAGCGCTCGAGCCGCGCGCTGCTCGACAAGCTCTACGACGAGACCCGCGCGCTCTGATCTGACGCGGATGTCGCGCATCCGGGCGGCGCCGCGGGCGCGGGCTCGGCAACGGCGCGAGATCGCACGTCCGGCGCCCGGCATCGCGGTTGCGATGGCAGGCGTCATGCGGGGAGCGATCGTGATCGGCGTCGCGCTGGCCTTGGGCGTCGCGGCGTGCGGCGAGGCCGGCGTCGAGTACCAGGGCGTCATCATCGAGGACGAGAAGGAGGCCGCGCGCTGGTTCGATACCGCGCCCGCGGTCGGCACGCCGGTGCCCGGCGCGATCGTGCAGCTCTGCATCGACGGCCGCTGCGGCGACGACCTCTTCTATGCCGACGAGGCCGGCTACTACCGCACCCACCTGGCGATGTTCGCCGGCACGATCTGCTCGCGCACGACCGTCGAGGTCCGGGTCACCGCGCCCGACGGCCGCCAGGCCGGCTACGTCACCATCTACGAGGAGACGGACGACCCGACCGACCTCCAGCTGTACTGCGGCGACGACACGCCGCCCGAGGACTGCCCCGAGTACTTCCTCAACTTCCAGCTCGGACCGTAGTAACGTTCCGTTACGTGCGGCACCAGATCTCGCCGGCTTACGGGTCGGCACGGCGCTTGATGTACGGAGGGGCGCCGTGACCCGCGTGCTCGTTGTCGACGACGATCGCTCCATCCGCCGCAGCCTGGAGAAGTTCCTGGCGAGCGAGGGGCTCGACGTCATCACCGCCGCCGACGGGCCGGAGGCGATGCGCGTCGCGCCCGGCGCCGACGTGATCCTGCTCGACCTCGGGTTGCCGGGCGCCGACGGCTTCGAGGTGCTGCGCGACGTGCGCGCGGCGCCGCATCCGCCGCCGGTGATCGTCGTCACCGCGCGCGACGACATGCAGTCGACGGTCAAGGCGATCCAGCTCGGCGCCTACGAGTACCTGGTGAAGCCGATCGACATCGATCGCCTGCGCCTCGTCGTGCGCCGCGCCGCCGAGTCGCGCGACGCCGAGCGCACGCTCGGCCAGTTCGTCGCGCGCGAGAGCGAGAGCTTCCAGGTCGGCAACATCATCGGCAGGAGCGCGGCGATCCGCGAGGTGTACAAGCACATCGGCGCGGTCTCGACGAGCAAGGCGAGCGTGCTCATGCTCGGCGAGAGCGGCACCGGCAAGGAGCTCGTCGCCAAGGCGATCCACTACGCGTCGGCCGATCGCGACAAGCCGTTCGTCGCGATCAACTGCACCGCGTTCGCGCCCGGCGTGCTCGAGAGCGAGCTCTTCGGCCACGTGAAGGGCGCGTTCACCGGCGCGATCGGCGACAAGGTCGGCCGCTTCGAGCTCGCCGGCGCCGGCACCCTGTTCCTCGACGAGATCGGCGAGCTGCCGCTCGAGCTCCAGGCCAAGCTCCTGCGCGTCATCCAGGAGCGCACGTTCGAGCGCGTCGGCGACGGCCGCCCGGTGCCGCTGCGCGCGCGCATCATCGCGGCGACGCACCGCGACCTGACCGCGATGGTCGAGCGCGGCGAGTTCCGCGAGGACCTCTACTACCGCCTGCGCGTCGTCGAGATCCGGCTGCCGCCGCTGCGCGAGCGGCCCGAGGACGTGCCGCTCCTCGTCGAGGGCCTGCTCGTCAAGATCAACCGCGAGCTGCACAAGCACGTGCGCGCGGTCGCGCCCGACACCATGGCCGCGCTCGCGCGCTACCCGTGGCCCGGCAACGTGCGAGAGCACGACCGCGCCACGCAACGGCGAGAGCGACCTCCTGCCGCTGCGCGAGATGGAGCGCCGCCACGTCGAGCGCGTGCTCACCGCCGTCGGCTGGAACAAGCGCAAGGCGTGCGCCGTCCTCGAGATCAGTCGCCCGACGCTCGATCGCAAGATCGACGACTTCGGCCTCGCGCGCCCGGCCGGCCGCGCGACGGAGGAGGACGAGCCTTGAGCGGGCGGGTGCGGCCATGACCGAGACCATGAACGGCGTCCTGTTCATCTTGATCGGCTCGCTCGGGGTCGGGTTCGCCGCGCTCATCCTGCGCGCCGACCCGCACCGCCACGACAACCGCACGTTCTTCGTGCTCGGCCTCCTCGACGCGACGATGGCGCTCTACCGCGGCACCGCCGTGCTGAGCGGTTACGAGATCGCCGAGACGTCGGTGCTCCTGCCGTGCGCGACCATCGCGCCGTTCCTCGGCTGGGCGACCCTCGAGTTCGCGTGGTCGTTCCCCTACAACCGGCCCCTGCCCTGGCGCCTCCGCGTCCCGCTCGTCGCCGCGACGGTCGTGACGTCGATCGTGCTCGTCGTCGACCGGGACCGCGCGTCGCACGCCTCGAACGCGTTCTTCTTCATCCCGGCGACGGTCTTCATGATCAGCTTCCAGGTGCGCAACCTCCGCCGCCTCGAGGGCGACCGCCTCGGCATGAAGCTCGTCGTCGCCGCGCTGATGATGCGCTGGATCACGGCGAACGTCGTCTACAGCCTCTACGGCCACGTCTCCGTCGACACGTGGGGGTCGATCCTCTGGCTCGAGTCGTCGGTCGTCGTCCTCTTGTCGTTCGTCATGATCGGGATGGGCATCGTCCGGTCGAATCTCTTCACCATGCGCAGCGCGCTCGGCGAGCTGGCGATCGAGGCCGCGTTCTTCCTCGCCGGCCTGGGGCTCACGGCGCTCGCGCTCTACGGCGCGCTCGAGGTGCGCATGCGCTATCCGGTGCTCGGCCTCGCGCTCCTCCTCATCGCCTCGCTCATCCCGCTCCTCGTGTTCGCGATCACCAACTGGCTGCGGCCGCGCGTCGAGGCCGGCGTCGACCCGCGGCGCGCGAAGCGGCGCGAGCTCCTCCACGAGGCGATGGCGTCGGAGACCGGCGATCCGGCGAAGATGGTCGAGCTCGCCACCCGGACGCTCACCGCGATCAGCGACGGCGGGACCGTGCGCTTCCTGCCGGTCCCGGCGCTCGCCGCCGAGGACCGGGCCGCGCTCGCCGGCGGCACCCGCCGCGACCCGACGTCGCTCCTGGTCCCCGTGTGCACCGGCGCGCAGCTCCACGGCGCGCTCGAGATCCACCGCGGCGTGCTCGATCGCGAGACCGTGCTCGCCGCCGAGCTGCTCGCCGACCGGCTGGCGTCCGCGTGCGAGCTGCGCCGCCTGGCCGGCGAGCTCGAGGAGAAGAGCCGGCTCGCGGCGCTCGGCTCGTTCGCCGCGGCGATCGCGCACGACATCCGCACGCCGCTCACCAGCGTGCAGATGAACGTGCAGATGCTCCGCCGCAAGGTGCAGCTGCCGCCCGACGACATGGAGCACTTCGACATCGCGCTCGAGGAGCTCCGCCACCTCGACGACCACGTGAAGGAGCTGCTCGACTACGCCAAGCCGCTCGCGCTCCACCGCGAGACCGTCGAGCTGAAGGACGTCGCCGACGACGCGGCGCGCACGATCGAGCCGCTGCTCGGCGAGCGCAAGCAGACCCTGGCGCGCGCGCACGGCGACGACGTGCCGCCGGTCGCCGTCGATCCGCAGCGCCTGCGCCAGGTGCTGTGGAACCTGCTCGACAACGCGGCGAAGGCGTCGCCCGAGGGCGCGACCATCGAGCTGCGCACGCGCCGCGACGGCGAGCGCGCCGCGATCGACATCGTCGATCACGGCGCCGGCATCGCGGCCGCCGACCTCGCGCGCATCTTCGAGCCGTTCTTCACGACACGCCCCGACGGCACCGGCCTCGGCCTCGCGATCTGCCAGAAGGTCGTGCGCGGCCACGGCGGCGACATCGTCGTGCGCTCGCGGCCCACCGAGGGCTCGACGTTCACGATCGTCTTGCCCGCACAGCCGGCCCAGGCCGCGGCATCGCCCGCGGCGTAACACTCCGTTACCTCGGTAACGGAACGTTACTCCTGGCAAACCGTGGGAACCCGAGCCGCGGCGGGGACTTACTCGCCGAGACGATCCGGCACGACGGGTGCTCTCAGTCCGCACCGTGTGGACGCTCGCTCGCAAGATCCTCCTCCACGACCGGATCAAGTTCTCGGTCGCCGCGGCCGGCGTGTCGATCAGCGTGATGCTGGTCCTCGTCCAGATCGGGCTCTTCCTCGGGTTCATGCAGAACGCGTCGAACCTGATCGACCACGCGACCGCCGACGTCTGGGTCACCGGTGAGGGCAGCGAGAACTTCGACTTCTCGGCGCCGATCGACGACCGCTCGTTCTACAAGGTCGCGTCGACCCCGGGCGTCGCCCACGCCGAGCGCATGCTGCTCGCGTTCGGGCAGTTCCGGCTCGCCGACGGCGGCACGCAGGGCGTGCAGGTCGTCGGCCTCGAGCCCGGCGGCAGGCTCTTGCGGCCGTGGAACGTGGTCGCCGGCGACCCGCGCCGCATCCACGAGCCCGGCGGCATCGTCGTCGACGTCAGCGAGGCGCCCAAGCTCAAGATCGACAAGGTCGGCGAGCGCCGGGAGATCTTCGGCGCGCGCGCCGAGGTCGTCGGGCTGACCAAGGGCATCCGCAGCTTCACGACGTCGCCGTTCGTGTGGACCGACCTCGACAGCGCGCGCGCCTACGCGCTCTACCCCGCCGACCGCTTCAACTACGTGATGGTCGAGGCGGCGCCCGGCGTCGACCGCGAGGCGCTGGCGAAGCGGCTGTCGGAGCTGCCCGGCCTCGACGCATACACCGGCCCGACGATGTCGGCGCGCGCGCGCGACTACTGGTCGTCGCGCACCGGCGTGGGCGCCGGCTTCTTCACGACGGCGGCGCTCGGCGTGATCGTCGGCCTCGTCGTCGTCGGGCAGATCCTCTACAACGGCACCCTCGAGCACCTGAAGGAGTACGGCACGCTCAAGGCGATGGGCGCGCGCAACAGCGCCATCCTGCGCGTCATCGTCTACCAGGCGCTCATCTCCGCCGTCGTCGGCATGGTGCTCGGCGGCGGGCTCGCGCTCGCGTCGCGGGCCGCGATGGCGGGCGCGAACCTGAACGTGCTCCTCACGCAGAACCTCGTCATCGCGACGGCGGTGCTCACCGCGGTGATGTGCTGCCTCGCGTCCCTGCTCTCGGTGGTCAAGGTCCTCCGCCTCGACCCGGCTTCCGTCTTCAAGGGGTGAACGAAATGGACCAGCGAGCTCCCATCGCGACGCTCTCCGGCGTCACCAAGATCTACGGCACCGGCGAGACCCAGGTGAACGCGCTCGAGGACGCCGACCTCTCGGTGTACCCGGGCGAGATCCTCCTCATCGAGGGGCCGTCGGGCTCCGGCAAGACGACGCTCATCTCGATCCTCGGCCTGCTCCTGCGCCCGACGCGCGGCGACGTGTTCGTGCGCGGCGAGCGCGTGACCGCCCTGCCGCAGCGCGAGCTGCCGCCGATCCGCGCCGGCACGTTCGGCTTCATCTTCCAGGGCTTCAACCTGTTCCCGGCGCTCACCGCCGAGGAGAACGTGGCGATCGCCATCAAGATGAAGGACCCGCGCGTGAAGCACGCGAACGCCGAGGCGCGCCGGCTGCTCGTGGCGGTCGGCCTCGAGAACCGGATGCACCACAAGCCCGGCGATCTGTCGGGCGGACAGAAGCAGCGCGTCGCGATCGCGCGCGCGCTCGGCGGCAACCCGCCGATCATCATCGGCGACGAGCCGACCGCCGCGCTCGACACCAAGACCGCGCTCGGCGTGATGGCGCTCCTGCGCGAGCTCGCGTCGGTGCAGGGCCGCGCCGTCGTCGTCGTGACCCACGACCCGCGCCTCGAGAAGTTCGCCGACCGCGTGGCCCGCGTCGAGGACGGCCGCGTCGTCTCCGTTCACGAGGTCGATCACACCAAGGCTGCCTGAGGTACCACCATGACCGAGCACACCTCCACCAACCCCCGCTTCACGCGCCGCACCAAGCTCGGTGCCGCGCTCCTGCTCGCCGCGCTCGCCACCGGCGGCGTCGCGTGGT
>JAIOII010000576.1 GCA_019912685.1 Kofleriaceae bacterium | reverse complement strand
GTCGCCGCGTCGTGTACGACCCGGCGACCGACGGCACGTTCCGCCTCGCCGCGTCGTGGTTCCCGGTGCCGGCGGTCGCCGGGTCGTACACGACGCGGCCGAACGCGTCGGTGAGCTGCGCGAGCGAGCCGATCGTGTGCTTGCCCGAGCCACGCAGGAACTGGAAGTACTCGCGCACCGGCACGTCGGCGGGGCGCGGCTCCTCGCCGTACAGCTCGAAGCGATCGGGCCCGAGCCCGACGAGGCGGCGCAGGCGCGAGCTCGGCCGCGCGATCGGCAGCGCGCGCGCCGCGCACACGTCGCCCTTCACCTGCTTCGCGCACGCCGCGGCGCCGTCGATGCACAGCTCGCGGCCGAGGATCGCCTCGAAGCGACGCCACATCGCGGTGCGGCGCAGGCCGGCGAGGACGACCCTGCGCGACGTGATCACCGAGGCGCCGTCGAAGCTGGTCTCGAGCGGCTCGGGCGTGGCGCCGAGATCGCGGCGGAGCAGCTCGTCGAAGGACAGCGGCCGGTCGGCGATCCGCAGCTCGCCGCCGGGCAAGGACGTGCCGACGATGCCGAGCACCGCCATGAACCAGTTCGACGACTCCGCCAGGAAGCGATGGACGTCGACGCCCGCCGACCGAGCTGTGGCGGAGCGGCGAGCCGACGGCGGGCAGTGGCCGAGGATCGCGCGCGCGCCGCTCGCGCAGGGCACCTGCGGGTTGGCGCCGAGCATCATCCGCGCCAGCTCGTCGGGCGCGGCGAGCTCGAAGGCGCGCGCCAGGAGCGGCTTGAGCGTCGAGCCGACCGCGACCGGCGCGTTCCACTCGATCTTCTCGGAGCTGTCCTCCTCGATCGTCGGCAGCTGCGCGCCCGTGCGCGGATCGCGGTTCTCGAGCACGCGGATGAGGTGCTGCTCGACCTCGGGCGTCGCCGGCGCGAACGCCGAGCTCGCGCGGCCGGGGACGAACTCGCCCTGCGCGACGATCTCGCCGGTGTCGCCGCGCAGGAGCATGAACTGCGCCTCGGTCGCCGGCACTGACTTGTCGGCGGCGATCCCGTCGAGCGTGAGCCACTTCGCCGGCTCGGCCGCGACGAGCTCGGTCAGGTGGCGCAGCGCGATCGTGAGCTCGGGCTGGAGCGACAGCCGGCACTCGATCACGCCGTCGTACGTCGAGCGCGCGCAGACGTTCGCGTTGAGCCCGGTGTCGAGCACGCGCGGCGCGTCGGGCGAGGCCTGGGTCAGCGGCTCGCTCGGCGGCTGCAGCGTGCCGCAGAGGCCCGCGCCCCCGTCGAGCGCGGGCGCGGCCGTGCTCCTGGCGATCGCGCCGGCGCGCCGCGTCTGCTCGATGCGATCGAGCGCGACCTGCACCCAGCCGTCGAGGCCGAGCGACATGCTCGGATCGACGCTCGACCAGCCGAGCTCGGGGAGGTCGCCGCCGAGCACGTAGTGACGCCGGCGCGCGGCGCCGAGGGTGCGCACGTCGTCCGCGAGCAGCATGTCGACGCCCGCCTCCTCGCCGCCCCACTTGCGCGGCGGGCGGTAGAGCCAGAGGTTGCGCGACTCGCGGCCGCCGATGACGAGCACCGCGATGCTCTCGAGCGGCAGCGGCACGGTGGCGCCGGGGCCCGGCGGCGCGGTGAGCTTCCACCCGGTCGGATCGGCCTCGAGCACCTGCACGAGCTTGCGCGGCGGCGCCAGCTTCTCGAAGGTCCACACGGTGCCGCGCGCCTCGAGCGAGCCGCCGTCGCGCGCGATCTCGACGGTGAGATCCTCGGCGAGGCGCACCTTCTCGGCGGCGAAGATGCCGGCCTGCGCGCGCGAGACGTCGACCTCGCCGGCGCCGGGGCG
>JAIOII010000575.1 GCA_019912685.1 Kofleriaceae bacterium | reverse complement strand
CGCGCGCGGCCTCGCGCCGCCGATCGCCGTCGCGGGGCCGAGCGGGCCGGCCGTGGTCCTCGGCGATCCCGACGCGAGCCTCCCCAGCGCCCGGACCGAGGCGACCACCGTGGCCGCCCTGATCGGGGTCGAGCCGCTGCTCGGCCCCGCGGCAAATCGTACGGCCCTTCACATCGCGCGTCGTGCCAGCATCCTCCACGTCGCCTCACACGGCAGCGTGCGTGACGACGGCTCGATCATCTCGCTCGCCGACCTCGCGGTCGGTCCGACCGAGGTGCTCGAGCTCGGCCTCGCGCCCGACCTCGCCGTCATCGCGAGCTGCGCGTCGGCGGCGACGCGCCCCGACGGGATGTGGACGTCGATCACGTCGGCGCTGCTCGCCGGCGGCGCGCAGACGATCGTCGGCGCCCTCGGCTCGATCCCCGACGGCGCCGCCGCCGAGATCCTGACCGACTTCCACCGCCGCCTTCCGGAGCTGGGGCCGGCGCGGGCCCTCGCCGCCGCCCAGCGCGCGGCGATCGCGCGCGGCGTCCCGGTCCGCGTCTGGTCTTCGTTCGCCGTCTTCGGGCACGACCCACGAACCACGAGGAGGAACTGATGAAGCGAATCGTCCTGGCCGCGCTTGTCCTCGCCTTCGCCGCGAGCTGCAAGAAAACGGAGTGTCCGACCTGTCCGACCGCCGAGAAGTGCCCGCCGCCGCCGGCGCCCTGCCCCGAGGCGAGCTGCGACATCAAGCTCGACGACGGCAGCACCGCGGCCGCCTGGCGCCTGGTCCACCAGGACGGCAAGGCGTTCCTGACCACGACCCTCGCCGACAAGCGCGTCATCGCCGTGCCCGTCACCGAGACGACGCAGATCCTCATCGACGGCCAGCAGGCCACCGGCGGGGAGACGCTGCGACCGGGCGGCGGCAGCTGCCCGTGCCAGCTGCCGCAGTGCCTGCCCTACTGCCGTCCGATCGGCAGCGTCCTGAGCCCGCCCCAGCCGTAGCCAGCGCCGCGGCGGTAGTAGTATGTCGACCACATGGTCGATGACGGGGACGTGCTCGACCTCCTCGCACGCGGAGACGAACGAGGCGCGCTGACCGCCCTGATGGGGCGGTACGGCGCGCCGGTCTATCGCTACTGTCGCCAGATGCTGCGCGACGAGGTGCTCGCCGACGACGTGCACCAGCAGGTCTTCGTGCAGGCCTATCGCGATCTCGCGCGCTTCGAGCGGCGGTCGGCGCTGCGGACGTGGCTGTTCGGCATCGCGCGTCATCGCTGCCTCGACGCGATCAAGATCGAGGGACGCCGCGGGCGGCGCTTCCCGCTCGACGACGAGCCGGGCGACGGCGACGCCGCGAGCGGTCCGTCCGCGGTCGACCGCCTGGCGGCGGCGGAGCTGGCGGAGGCCCTCGAGCACTGCCTCGACGAGCTCGCCCCGGCGACCAAGTCCGCGGTGCTCCTACGATTTCGGGAGGGCCTCGGGTTCGAGGAGATGGCGGTGCTGCACGAGGAGAAGGCCGGGACCCTGCAGGCGCGCGTCGCCCGCGCACTTCCCGTGTTGCGGAAGTGCCTCGAGCGTCGCCTCAAGGATGCTGAGGCTGCATGAGCACCCTGGATCGAGATCCCGAAGACCCCGCGCATGCGGCGGTGCGCGCCGCGCTCGCCGAGACCGGCGCGGGCCTCCTGCCCAAGCCGGGCTGGGAGGCGAAGGTGTGGGAGCGCATCGATGCCGGCGCCGCGACCCCGGGCGGGTCCGGGGGGACGGTCCGGAGCCGGCGCACGATCTGGCTCGTGGGCGGCGGCGTGCTGGCGGCGGCGGCGATCGCGCTCGTCGTGTGGTGG
>JAIOII010000574.1 GCA_019912685.1 Kofleriaceae bacterium | reverse complement strand
CTTCGCCGCGGCGCGCGCGGCCGGCGCGTCGGTCAGCTCGTACCTCCTCCACGCCCTCACCGAGGCCGTCGTGCCCGAGCTCGCCGAGCCGTCGGCGACCGTCACCTGGGCGGTGCCGGTCAACATGCGCGGCCCCGTGCGCGTCGTCCCCGAGGACGCGAACGCCAGCTCGCTCATGCCGGTCGACGTGCCGCGCGGCGCCGCACCCGCGGCCGTGCACGGCGCGCTGCAGCAGGCGCTCGCCGCGAACCTGCACTGGGGCAAGTGGGATCAGCTCCGCACGGCGGCGCGCCTCGGGCGCCGCATCCTGAGGAAGAAGGTGGCCGCGCACTACCGGACGGCGGGCTCCGGCGCGGCGCGCGTCGGGGTGTTCTCGAACGTCGGCGTGTGGAGCGGCGCGAGCGAGCCCGACGTCGGCGTCATCGCGTACGGCGTCCCGGTGCTCCCCGATCCGCTGTTCGCCGTCGCGCTCACGTGGAACGGCAAGCTCGCGCTGTCGCTCCGCGCGCATCCGTCGCTCGGCGTCGACGACGCCACCGTCGCGCGCTGGCTCGACGCGTGGTGCGAGCGCGCCCTTCGACTCGGGGCTTCGCCCCTCGCTCAGGGCGAACGGGGCGCCGCGTGACCCGCGCCGCACCCGCGCTCCGCCGGCGCGCGCGCTCGTTCGCGTTCGAGACCGTGCCGGCGCACTGGTTCGGCGGCGATCCGTGGCGCACGCGCTTCTTCGACGCGTTCTCCTCGCTCCTGCCGATCGGTGAGCGCCTCTTCATCGACTCGATGCGCCGCACCGCCGCCGAGCTCGGCGACCCGCAGCTCGACGCGCTGGTCGCCGCGTTCTCGTACCAGGAGGGCGTCCACGGCCGCGAGCACCGCCGCTACAACGACCGCCTGCGCGCCCAGGGCTACGACCTCGACGGCTGGGACCGCTCGCAGAAGGCGACGGTCGGCCGCATCGGCAAGCTCGCCGACCCGCGCATCCCGCTCGCGATCACGGTCGCCTTCGAGCACGTCACGGCGTCGATGGGGCAGGCGATCCTCGCCCACGATCTGCTCGCCGACGTCGATCCGGAGATGAAGGCGTTCTGGGAGTGGCACTCCGCCGAGGAGATCGAGCACAAGGGCGCCGCCTTCGAGGTCTACACCCGCGCGGGCGGAGGGCCCGACCTCCGCCGCGTCGTCATGGCGTGGTGCCTCTTCATCCTCGGCATCCGGATGGGCCGCCGCTTCGCGCACATGTTGCGCCGCGACCGCGCGCTGCTCGATCGCGCCGCCTGGCGCCACGGCGCGCGCTTCCTCCTCGGTGAGAAGGGCCTGCTCCGCCTCATGGCCGCGGACTTCCGAGCCTTCTTCGCCCGCGACTTCCACCCGTGGGCGCGCGACACCTACGGCCTGGTCGCGTCCTGGGAAGCCGCCTCACCACCGCGCGCTCCCACCGCGCCGATCGGAAACTGATAATGCTTTTCAAAATCACGGCGATCGTGTTATGCGAGAGGCATGTCGTCGCTCCGGTCCGTGCTCGTCGCCCTGGCCCCGCTCGCGGGGGCCGCTTGCGGCGGTGACACGCCGAGCGGTCCGGACGCCGCCGACATCGCCTTCGATCGCCGCGCGATGCTCGCGCACCTCGCCGACAACCTCTGGATCCCGACGTACGACCAGGCGGCGGCCGACGCCGCCGCCCTGAAGACCGCGATCGACGCGCACTGCGCCGCGCTCGACGGCGGCACCGACGATCCGGCGGCGGCGCGCGCCGCGTGGGGCGCCGCGATCGACGCGTGGGAGTACGCCGACGCCATCAGCGTCGGGCCCACCTCCGCCGACGACAAGAAGCTCAGGAACCGCGTCTACGCCTGGCCGCTCCTCGCGCCGTGCACGATCGACGAGGACGTCGTCATGCGCTGGACCACGCCGGGCTCGTACGACGTCACCACGCGCCTCGACAACGCGCGCTCGCTCGCCGCGCTCGAGTACCTGCTCTTCAACACCGGCGCGACCTCGAGCTGCCCGATCGCGCCGGCCGGCTGGGAGGCGCTCGGCGCCGATCTTCCACGCGCCCGCTGCGCGCTGGCCGCGACCATCGCCGACGACGTCGCCGCCCAGACCGCGGCGCTCGTCGAGGCGTGGCGCCCGTCGGGCGGCAACTACCGCGACCAGCTCGCGCTCGCCGGCACCTCGGGCTCGGCGATCGCGACCGAGCGCGAGGCCGTGAACATGGTCTCCGACGGCCTCTTCTACGTCGACAGGATGGTGAAGGACATGAAGCTCGGCGAGGCGGCCGGGATCACCGTCAACGCCTGCGGCACGATCGAGGAGCCGTGTCCGCGCGAGGCCGAGCACCGCTTCGCCGATCACGGGACCGCCGCCATCCGCATCAACCTGCGCGCGCTGCGCGCCGCCTTCACCGGCACCACCGCCACCGCGGACGGCCCGAGCTTCGACGACTACCTCACCGCCGCCGGCGCGGCCGACGTCGCCGCGCGCATGACCGCCGAGATCGACGCCGCGATCGCCGCGGCCGACGCCCTGCCCGAGAGCTTCCTCACCGCCCTCGCGACCGATCGCCCGGCGGTGGTCGCCGTTCACACGGCCACGAAGACGTTCACGAACGACCTGAAGAGCCAGTTCCTCACCGTGCTCGGGCTCGACATCCCCGACGACGTCGCCGGAGACAACGACTGATGCTGTCCGCCGTCGCCGACGAGCAACGGCTCGCGCCCGGGCTCTGGCGAGAGCTCGCGGCGCGCGCCCACCGTCCGGTCGACATCGCCTCGCTCGCCGCGTTCCGCATCATCTTCGGCCTGGTGATGTTCGGCGGCATCGTCCGCTTCCTGTTCACCGGGTGGATCGAGGCGATGTACGGGCAGCCTCGCTTCTTCTTCCACTACCCCGGCTTCGACTGGGTCGAGCCGTGGTCGGTGACCGGCATGTACGTCCACTACGGCGTCCTCGCCGGGCTCGCGCTCGCGATCGCCGCCGGCGCGTGGCACCGCGTGGTGACGCCGCTCTTCGTCCTCGGCTTCGCGTACACGCAGCTCCTCGACGTCACCAACTACCTCAACCATCACTACCTCGTCGTCTTGCTCGGCACGCTGCTCGCCGTCCTGCCCGCGCACCGCGCGTGGTCGGTCGACGCCTGGCGCGATCCGTCGCTGCGCGCCGACCGCGTGCCGGCGTGGGTGGTCTGGCTCCTGCGCTTCCAGGTCGGCGTCGTCTACGTCTTCGCCGGCCTCGCCAAGGCGCAGCCCGACTGGCTCCTCCACGCGCAGCCGCTCAACGTGTGGATGTCGGCGCGCACCGACACGCCGCTCGTCGGGCCCTGGCTCGACGAGCGCTGGCTCGCCTACGCGATGAGCTGGGGCGGCTTCCTGTTCGACGCGACGATCGTCCTGTGGCTGTCTTGGCGGCGGACGCGGCTGCCGGCCTACCTCGTCCTGTGCGGGTTCCACGCCGCCGTCGGCTACTTCTTCAACATCGGGATGTTCCCGTTCATCATGACGACCTCGGCGCTCGTCTTCTTCTCGCCGAGCTGGCCGCGCCGCTTCGTGCGCCGC
>JAIOII010000573.1 GCA_019912685.1 Kofleriaceae bacterium | reverse complement strand
GCCTCGGCCTCGGGCAGTCGCCGTTTCCGGTGCCCGCGCCCGTGGTCGCCGCGCTGCGCGCCGCCGCGCCCGAGAAGGACTACCTGCCGCCGGCCGGGCTGCCCGATCTGCGCGCCGCGGTCGCGGAGTTCCACCGGCGGCGCCATGGCCTCGCGCTGTCGGCGGACAACGTCGTCGTCGGGCCCGGATCGAAGGAGCTGATGTTCCTGCTCCAGCTCTGCTTCGACGGCGACATCCTGTTGCCGACGCCGAGCTGGGTGTCGTACGTGCCGCAGGCGCGGCTCGCCGGGCGCACCGCCGTCGCGCTGCCCGGCGGAGGTCGCCACGGGATCGAGCTCACGCCGGAGGCGCTCGAGCGCGCGTGCGCCGGCGGCGTGCGGCCGCGCCTCCTGTTCCTCAACAGCCCGTCGAACCCGACCGGGCTCGCGTACGAGCCCGCCGAGATCGAGGCGCTGGCCGGCGTGTGCCGCGCCCACGGGATCGTGGTCCTGTCCGACGAGATCTACGGCGAGCTGCGCTTCGACGGGCGCCACGTCTCGTTCGCGCGCGCGTACCCCGAGGGGACGATCGTCGCGTCGGGGCTGTCGAAGTGGTGCGGCGCCGGCGGCTGGCGGCTCGGCACGCTGGCGATGCCGCCGACGCTCTCGCCGCTGCGCCGCGCGCTGGAGGCGGTCGCGAGCGAGACCTACTCGACGACGAGCGCGCCGATCCAGCGGGCCGCGATCGCGGCGTTCCGCTCGAGCGCCGAGATCGAGAGCTACCTGCTCGACGCGCGCCGCGTGCTGCAGTTCGTGATGACCTGGGCCCAGGGCGAGCTCGCGCGCGCCGGCCTCGAGGTGCCGGTGCCGTCCGCGGCCTTCTACCTGTTCCCGGGCTTCGGGCCGCTGCGCGAGGCGCTCGCGCGGCGCGGGGTGCGCGACGACGTCGCCCTGTGCGATCTCCTGCTCGCGAGCACCGGCGTGTTCGCGCTGCCGGGCAGCGCGTTCGGGATGCCGCCGGAGGCGCTGTGGACGCGGCTCGCGCTCGTCGACTTCGACGGCGCGCGCGCGCTGACCGCCGCGCGCGACGGCGCGCTCGACGACGCGTTCCTGCGCACTCACGTCGCGCCGCTGTGGGAGGCGATCGCCGGCGAGCTGGGAGGTGGGACGTGACGGCCGCGGCGGGGAAGGGCGGCGGCGGCGCGGGCGCAGGCGACGTCGGGCGTGCTCGCGATCGTCCACGTCATGCCGTCGCTCGATCGCGTGCGCCCGCTGTTCCCGCAGCTGGTCGAGGCCGACGCGCTGTCGCAGGTGAGCCTGCCGCAGCTCGTGCGCGGCGCCGTCGATCGCCAGCTCGCCGAAGCCGGGGTCGACGTGCCCGCGGAGGTGATCCTGGCCGAGGGCGGGGACGCCGAGCAGGCGCTGCGCGTCGCCGACGAGTGGCGCGCCGATCTGATCGTCGTCGGCGATGTGCTCGAGGCGGCGGCGATCGACGCCGAGCGCATCGTGCGTCACGCGCACGTCCCCGTGCTGGTCGTGCGCGACGGCCCCGAGCGCGGCCCGATCCTCGCGTGCACCGACTTCTCCGATCCGGCGCTGCCGGCGG